>JADYYL010000027.1 GCA_020853655.1 Deltaproteobacteria bacterium | reverse complement strand
TCGAGCTGTCCCGAGGTTCGTCGAGGAGTATCCTGGAGGAAGACTCTATGAGCGCAGATACTCAAATGAGTTTCTCCCTGGCGAAGAGGACATCGAGAACTGGTTCTTCTACACCGTGCTCCAGTGTGTCCAGGATGGACTCGTACCGAAGATCTTAGGGTATCTTGGGTGACCGTTCCCTAGAGGCATCCACCGCCGACGTAGCGTTTCCTCGCTGCGAGTCCACCACCATTCCTTTTTCCCGGTGAGCGCGATGCGAACATCTGTTCTCGATACTCCATTCCGTATGTGAATCAGCCTCGGAGAGTGGGTGTGAAGCCGAAAAGTCTCTGATCTGTAACCCGCTCTACTTCCACCACGGCTCTCATCGCGTCGAAGCTCGCGCTTCACGCGAGTGAGTCGCTCTAACCGAATGAAATCAAGGCGAAATTTGCGAGGAAAGATCGGGATGGGCACCGCACTTGATATTCGCGTATAACCATAACCCAAAGGTCACCGAGAACGATCTCTTCGTTCCGCGCCCGCACTGGAGCGACTCTATTGAGTAGCTAGAACTCCTAGAACGCGAATTATGTATGCCTCGTTTCGCAACCCCCCTACGGAAGCTGATGGCTTCCACCTTTGACCGTTGGCGAGAGAAAAGAGCTGCTTACTCGGTCGAATCTCCGGCGCCCGGTGCGACGCTGCTCGAAGTTTCTCTCATGTGCGGCTTCTTCATGTTGCTCGTGTTCGCATTTCTCGACTTCGGTCGATATATGGCAACACGCGCGATCCTCATGAAGGCGGTACAGAACACTCTTAACTACGCGCAAAAGGTTTCGTTCTTTGAAGATGATGTTCGAGGACTCACGACGAGTGACATCCGTTATCAGCGTTTCTTGAATGCGCGACTTTCCGTTTCCGATCATGCGCGACACTTCCCGCAAACAACATTCGTCGGGAATATCCTCGACCAGTTTCGCGTTTATGATGTTGTCGGGGGTGCTGTCGCGCTAATCCCCCCCAGCGGTTCCCCGGGATACTCCGCCCTCGTACTGAGGCCCGGTGAACGTGGTCAGCGCCTGAGCCGTCGCGGTGCGAATGATGTTCAGCATCCAACGCTCTGCAGCGCGGCAGGAACTTGTCCACCATCGATTCCCCGACTTCAGAATACAGATGCCTGGGCATCGATTATTCGCGATCATCCGATTTATATCGAGATGAGCGCGGAGATAGATCCGATATTGCCGCTGTGGCCTGCAGGGCTTGTCGTGCGTTCCACTGCATTTGGTTTTCGCGAAACTTCAAATCAAACGCAGATTCCCCCACCGCTAAGTACGGTCAACCCGGTTCCGCCGATACCGCCACCACCCCCGCCGCCACCACCGCCGCCGCCGCCGCCACCGCCACCACCACCACCGCCGCCACCACCGCCGCCGCCGCCACCGCCGCCGCCTCCGACTGCGCCGCCGCCGCCACCACCGCCGCCGCCGCCGCCACCGCCACCGCCGCCACCACCGCCGCCGCCTCCGCCGCCGCCTCCGACTGCGCCGCCGCCGCCACCGGCGCCGCCGCCACCGCCACCGGCGCCACCGCCACCACCACCGGCGCCACCGCCACCACCACCGGCGCCGCCGCCACCGCCGCCACCACCGCCGCCGCCACCACCACCGGCGCAGAACTGCCTGTACAATCTGGAGGTTTATGACACGGTCTGCACGGAGGTGAACTGCCGAACCGGGTGTTGCCAACCGAACGGCTCGTACTACATTGACTACTGTTGCCCCGCGCCGACAATGCCGGTTTGCGATCGTCGGCAAGTTTGTTGCGGTGATCTTCCGACCTGTTGCGACACCGATTTCAATTGCGGGTGCCGCTAGGAGTGGCGCAGATCTCCCCCGTCTCTCCCCCCTCTTTCCTCGGAGACCCTGCGCAGCGTTAAGCGGATTAAATTAAATCCGCTCGCAGCGTACGCATTGACGCTTCCCCCCTCTTTCCTCGGAGACCCTGCGCAGCGTTAAGCGGATTAAATTAAATCCGCTCGCAGCGTACGCATTGACGCTCGAATCGACGTCTCTCCCGCACCTCCCGCAGCAATCTCATTGGCAACAACGAACATTATTTCACCCCGCGTGAAACGCTCCTGCCGAAGTATCGATGACTATTGGGGTGAGCAGCTATCATCCACGCATAGAGACATCCAAGTTCGCATCGTTTCAAACGTCACGGTGTAGGAACTCCGAGCTGTGGTTTGCAAACAACCCAGAGCTTGAAAACGCCATACTCGGCTACGCAGCCAAGTATATGGATCGGTACGACATCACGCTGTATGCCTTTGCCATTGAAGGGAACCACATCCAGTTCCCGGCTCACTTCCCGAAGCTCAACCGCGGCGACTTCATGCGGGACCTCAACTCGAGCGTTGCTCGAGCTGTACCGAGGTTCGTGGAGGAGTATCCCGGAGGGAGGCTCTATGAGCGCAGATACTCAAATGAGTTTCTCCCTGGCGAAGAGGACATCGAGAACTGGTTCTTCTACACCGTGCTCCAGTGTGTCCAGGATGGACTCGTCCCGAAGATCTCAGAGTATCCCTTCTATAACTGCTTTCATGACGCCGTCTGGGGCATAGAGCGTGAGGTCACGGTCATGAACTGGACGGCCTACGGAGCTGTTCGCAGATACAACCCCCTTGCTCGAAAGAAAGACTACGAAGAGACGTATACGCTGAAGTATGCGCGGCTTCCTGGCTATGAGCACCTGTCGCAGAAGGAATACGCCACGCTCATGCACAAGAAGCTTGAGGAGCGGCGGCAGAAGATCGTTGCTGAGCGGCTGGCAAAGGGGCTTGGGTTTCTCGGAAGGGAAGCGTTACTACAAGTCGTCCGCGGATCACGTCCCTATAGAACTAAGAAATCCACCCGAGACAGCCACAGACCTCGTGTCCTCTCCGTCTGTCCCGTTCGTAGAGAGGCGACCAAGAGCTGGTACTTCGACATCTACTTTCGGTTCAAAGCCGCCTCGCTCAAATTTCGACGAGGTGAGCTGCTCACTGAGTTTCCCCCCGGCACATACAGACCTTCGCTCTGGGTGACGGTGCCACAGAGGCATCCGCCGCCTACGTAGCGTGTCCTCGCTACGAACCCGCCATCCATATCCCCATTTTCCTGCGCTTCCAGGAGCGCGGCGCAGAGATCTGTTTTCGATCCGACATTCGGTACGTGAATTTGCCTGGGAGAGTCGGTGTGAAGCCGAAAAGTCTCTGATCTGCCGGCCGATCCACTTCAATCTCTGTGCGGATTGCGTCGAAACTTGCGTTTCGCGAGAGCGAGTTGCTTTAAGCGAATGAAATTCAAGCAGACTCAGTGAGGAAAGATCGGGGGGGGGGGGAGCACATCATCTGCGGCGTGTCGATCGGAGGTGGTGCGACGGCGACGTTCACCGATCTCGGCATCCCGGCAAAGTGGCAGCTCGAGCCGGACCGTGACGGGTTCGCGTTCGACGCCGCCATGGCGCAGGTCAGCCGAGCGTCCCGTTCCGCCAGCAAGGGCGCCGGGGCGTTCCAGTCCGTCGCCGGCAGGGGCTTCCGCTAATCACGGAGAGCCTCGGCAACTGAAGTCCACGCCAACCGTGGCGTAATCTGCTCCTTTGAAAGCTGAGGACATGGTCGTTCTCTGACTATGGTTCTCAGGGCCATGGGGGGGAGGCTCACAGTCTCAAATCCCCCCCAACTTTTTCTTCTTACGGAATTGCGTCGCGTTGTCGGCCAAACCTATCCAGGTTCGTTCCGTTCAATCTCACGGCGCTAAATCTCGCCGACTACCGCAGACCTTCCGCGGGTCGTTACCTGATCACATCAGTCTGGCCCCGCACAGAATAGTGCTCAGGAGTTCAACGACTTAGGACAGGCTCCAGACTCTGCTTCAAAAAGCACACTCGTCCGTGAATCCCCTCATAACACTCTTAAGCGCCTCACTCTGGGGGCGACCGGACGACCCACGGGATCAGTCTCTCCCCTTGCGGTCAATCGACGTTACGAAGGTTTGTTTACGAGGTTCTGCGTTATGTCCAATTTTGATGACCGCCAGAAACGCGGCGAGCAACTCTCTCTCAACGACACTGCACGCGACTTCGGATCAAGTCTGCGCGATGCGCTTGTGCGAGTCCTTTCTCACGAGAACGAGCGTCGCAGTTCCAGCGGAGGCTTTTGTAAGCTTCCGGATCTCATCAACCCTTCGATGGGGGATCGTGGTGAACTGCGTACTGCAGCAGCGGGCGCGGAAGAGGGCAGGGCACTTCCGGAACGCTTCCCTGGTCGCAGCATCGAGGGGGACAGGCAGACGCTGGCGTATCCGAGCGACAACGGCGGAACACGTCCGATTTCGGGCAAGCCGACGTTTGGTGCCGACCCGAGTGAACATATCCGCACCGCGGCAATGGGCCGTGAGGAAGGGCGCTCTGGACCGAGCCCTGATCCACGGGACAGCAACATTACGCTCGTCAATCCAAGCGACAACGGCGGAACATTTCCAATCAGTCGAGTTCCTCGATCTACGTCCGAAGACAGGTTTCCCTCGGGTTCGCATTCCAATCCGCTCGATGCGGCGGTAACGCTTCGATTTCCAAGCGACAACGGCGGAACAATGCCGATTGGTACAACTCCCCCGTTCGCACGCGATAACAGTCCGCGGTCCATGGATCTCGAAAAACTCAATCGGGTTCTCCACGCGATCCTCGAAACCTCCCGCAAGAATGGGGCGGAGTAATGAGAATCGGTATCTTCGGCCGCGAGAGAGATCCGCATTGCGTCCGCTTGGCAGCGGCGCTTGCGGAGCGTGGCGTCGAGTCGGTGCTCATTGATCTCGCATTGGATAGCGCCGAGCATCGGGCATCTATCCGCGCAGACGGCGTGACGTTCGGAGGACAAAGTCTCCACGACATTCCAGCATTCTTTGTGCGTTCCGTTGTTTCACCGATCCCACATGTGCACGCCGTTGGCGAACACATGCGGCTCTATGACGAGTGGCATGTGCAGTACATGCGCTCGCGCGAAACACATGGATTTGCCGTGGCGTTTCTCCTTGCTCTCGAAGCCGGCGGCGCAAAACTCGTCAACCCGCTTGAGTGCGGGCAGATCGGCCAGCTGAAGCCGCATCACACGCTCGAGCTCATCCGCGGTGGCTTTCCGCTTCCACCGACGCTGATCACGAGCAATCCTCGTGAAGCGCTGGAGTTCATCGCGGAACATGGCGAGACCATCTACAAGCCAGTGATGGGCGGCGCGCTCACCCGCGCAGTAACAGCCGACGATCTCGATCGCATCGAGCTGATCGAGAACTCCCCCATTATCCTCCAAAAGCTCATTCGCGGCGAAGATATCCGTGTCACGCTGACGGAAGACGAGATCCTCTCTGCCTGCATCATCAAGTCCGATGCGCTCGATTTTCGCGGAAGCACTGGCTACGAGACGGGCGGCGCGGTTTATGAGCCGGTAGAGCTGCCGGAAGAGATCCGCGAGATGTGCTTTGCGGCGCTGCGCACGAGTGGCTACCGCTTCTCCGGCATCGACCTCAAGCGCTCATTTCCCAACGACTATTACCTCCTCGAGTGTAACTACGCGCCCGCATACGCGGAGATTGAGGATCGAACGGGACATCGGATCACTCAAGGCATTGCGGACTATCTTCACCGGCTCGCTTCGGCAGGGGTGTCACAGCCACGGAAGGTTGATTCGTTCATCGATTACTCCGGCAACTTTCTTTCGCGACAGGGAGCGCGACGCGGGTAAGTGTCGGGAAGTGTGCCGGGAACTGGAATCATTCCTCTCAAATGGCAAAGCCATAAATCGTGATGTCATGCCGATCCCCATCCTTGGCTGCGTAACCAAGGAGGCGTTTTCGAGCTCTCGGTTGTTTGCAAGCCATAGCTCGGAGTTCCCCCATCGTGTCGTTTGAAACGATGCGAAATGCAATGTCTCTATGCGCGGATGACAGCTCACCTTTGTCGTCGTTGCCGCGTGATCTGGAGCGTCTCACGCAGGGGGACATATTGAGTGACGAACTAGAAATCGAAACGCGAAAGCAGCACGGTGAGGCAACGCCGACGCCGAGATTCATTTAACCTGCTCAACGCTACGCAGCGTCCCCAAGGAGAAGGATAGGGGGGAGAAGGATAAGAGGCCTCTCCCACCCACGAATTTACCACCACTGGAGCAACAGTTTATTCAGCACCTCCGTCAACCCGGCCTCTTTGTTCAGCTGCCCCTCCGTCTCCAACTGATTCAATCGCCGAGCGATGTTCTCGGGGTTGCGAAGAAGCTCACCAGCGAGCTTGCCAATCCGAGGAAGGTTCAGGTTCATTTCTTCACTGTCCTGGACCGATGACCAGACGATCCGCTCGACGGTCGCCATGACCTCGCGATTGCGCAGGCCATCAACGACTGAGGTGCTTGACGCGAGAGACTCTGCCGTCACAACCGAAACTCCGCTGGCTGAGAAACGTTTGATCAGCTGGTCATAGACGACTCGCATCGCGGGTGACTCAAACGCGCGAACGGTCTGGTCGAGCTTCTGCTCTTTTGACTCGGCACTCTCGAATGAATCGCTATTTCCGAGAAACTCGGGGCGCAAGATTGCTCCATCGAACGAAACCGAGACCAAGGGAGTAATCCCCTGGTAGCCTTCCCGTGCAATGATATCCATGATGCGAACTTTCTTCATCGCACCCACGGGATCGAGGTCCCCCTGTGCCAACTGGCCGTATCGTCTCTCGATCTCACCGTTCAGAACTAAGAACTCTGCCATATTGGAGTGCGACTCGACGATCTGCTTCAAGGTGTCTATTGCTCCTTCCTGCTGGAGCGACGGCCATCTGCCAAGCACCTCGGTGGTGAAGCGGAATGATTCGGGATCGGCAAGGAACTGCGCGAGACTGCGTGCTAACGCGGGTTGCGACATCAGCTCGCCGACGTTCCCTGTTGGGAATCCGAGTTTGACGAACTCGGCACCAAGGGCGAGCGCACTGTCGGCCAATGCCGGTGAGACCTGGTTCAACGATGTTCCCGCAGACGGAGTCATCTCTCCAATAAAGTCGCCGAGCGAAACGTCTACACTCGTGCCCAAGTTGAGGTCCCGGCGACTCTGCACCGCATCCCAATAAAGTTGTGCACCACGCGATTCGAGAATTTGCAAAACTTCCGGAGGGAGAGACTTGAGCTGCCCCACTTCAAAGAGTGAGGATGAAATCCCTCGGTGGAGCGAGCTCAGTTGAGATGCGTGTTGTGCAAGATAAAGGAACTCTTCAAGCTGTGAACCAGTAAACTGTTTCCCACCCCGGGTATCGGTTGCTCGGAAATCTTCGGGCGAGAGAGACTTGAGCCCCTGTACTTCCGAGGGCGATGATGAGGTCCCTTGATCGAGTGAGGTGGGTGGAGTTGCGTAGTATTCTCGAGCTGCTGGTTCCCCAAGGTTGTGTGCCGTATCCAGCAGTGCGGGGAAGGAGGCGTCCATCGCGGAAACCCGCATCCAGTTCTCTGCAGACTGAGCCCCGATAGGCCTCGGAACGTTCTCTCCCAGAAACGAGATATATGCCTTGAAATCAGCGATCGTATTTGTCGAGAGCGCGTAAGCCTCCATCGTTAAGCGAGAACTCGCCGCTCTCCATTCTTCCGATAGCAAGAACGACGCCACATCAGGATCTTGGTACGTCTGCACAAGTGCTGGCACGTATTTGGAGGTATCCCATCCGAGCTTGTTCTTTAGTTCAGTAGTAAACGCATCGTATTCTTTGCTCAGGAGCAACTCCCGCTGGTTCGAATTGAGTCGACCAACGACGGCGTAGGGATGAGACTCGGGATCTCTCGATCCAGAACGAATTTTCTCCACTGCCGCGCGGAAACTCGGACTTGTGATATCTTGGATCGCTTCGTTGAGTTGGCGAGCGTTCTGAGGATCTCGTGCGTCGCGTTGTGCTCGCTCGATGAGTACGACCAACTCTCGCGTAGTCATATCAAAGAGTTTGTCTAATGCCGCTGCGCCTCCCGGGTCCGCCTCGAGCTGAGAGGAAACGA
The DNA here is from genome assembly GCA_020853655.1 of Deltaproteobacteria bacterium. Lineage (GTDB taxonomy): Bacteria > Bdellovibrionota_C > UBA2361 > SZUA-149 > JADYYL01 > JADYYL01. Next base: position 7,111 of record JADYYL010000027.1, on the reverse strand, counting down.
TATGTAATACGCCCTTCGAAGTCAGAATCTCTCGCAGTTCATCTGCGGGTATATCGCTCAACTTTATTGACCGTGATGTCGGGAGGGAAGGCATGCCGACTTGCTGCTCGGCGTGGAGCGTCGCGCCCTCGGAACGGGGCATCGAGAGCCGCTGAAGCGACGTGCGATCAGTATCGAGCGAGGCCGCCTCCGGTAAAGGCTGCGACTGACGGGGAACAACCATGAAAAACCTCCACGGCTTGTTATGGCGTGGTATGACGGATGGATGCGTTTCCTTGCCGTCGCGGGCGAGCGGAGGAGGGGAGGACTGCCGACGAGATGGAGGTGCTAAGAGCCTGATATTCTGCGCTTTCTCAAGAGCCTGTCATTCGCAGCCTGTCTCAGCCCCCGCCCTGTCCCTGTCTTTCTCTCCTACTCCTCCCTCCTACTCCTTGTCTCAGAGGTTCGTTGTTACGAGCGAAGCTCACTCGTTATACGGATCCATAATATTCGTCGCCGTGTGCCCCTCTTTCTCGGTGAACTGCTTCGGATTCACAGATCCGTCGAACTCATTTGACCGCAGCTCGCGAGGCCCGTCCCGCAGTATGAAGCGGAGTTTGGTTTTCATAGTGCCCTCGTACCGAGGCGCAATGAACTTCCACATATGTCCCGCTCGGAGCTTCACCGCGTGATAGCTATTTCCGCACCAGCTCGAAGGCAGGTACTCGATCGCCTTCCACTCTCCGAGAGTTGTTTGTGCCTCTTGAATCACCGAGATCCGACCATCCTGGGCCTCGAAGAGAACATCGCCTCCAGTGCTGTTGACCAGGTGGACTTCAAAACCGTGGTACTTTCCTTCGAACGCAGAAGGAGAATCTGGCAGCGCGATTAAGTGGACTTTCCCGGAGGATGGCGTTGCCGCACCCTCGTTCGGAACTGGGTAGTTCTGCGACATGGAATTTCCCACTGATTGCTGTCCCTCATGCCCGGCCATGAAGTATCCGCGTTTGGCGAACTCAAACGTAGCCTTTTCAAGATCCGCAACGGCTGCGATGGGAAATGCGAGTCCGAGCGCGAGAAGGCAGCGGTGACAGAGATTTTTCATTTGTCGCCTCCGCTGTTCGGTGAGTTCTCAAACCAAATCCACTGCCCTGTCGTATCGCGAAACGGTTTCCTGTACCGGTAGAGCGCGAGCCGCGCGGCGATGCCGCCTCGTTTCGCTTCTGGCGCGACTTCCGCCGCTTCGAGCTGCGCCGCAATCGCGTTCTCGAATTCACCGAGCTCCGCCAGAGCACCCGCGCGTGTTTCAAGGAACACCCAGGCTGGCGGGATCCCATACGGCTGGATTCGATCGCCATCCAGACTCTTCAGTGCCGATCCCATTTCCCGCCGGACGGCGACCACAGAAGCGAGTGCTCGCGCACCGTTGCGAGCATTCTCATCCGTCGCCGTCGAGAGCAACCTGGCGCGCTTCATTGAAACTTCGAGATTCGGAGCGACGTTCATCTCCTCATTGAGATCCTCGAGTGCTCCAACGGCGTCGCCGAGGCGATAACGTATCTCTGCCCGAACAAGGAACAGCCCGTTGTTCAGAAATTCGCTCAAATCACGATGATTTGAAATATGCCGCCTTCGGATTGCCTCCGAGATATCTTTGAGAGCGCCCGTGAGATCGCCGCGATCCAACTTGACTCGCGCTCCGTCTGCCAAGGGACTTGGGTCGCTTGGGCGCAACCGGTGCGCGATGAGGAACGCTTGGAGGGCCTTGTCGTATTCCTTCAGCTTATATGCTGTCCAACCAAGAGACTCGTATGCTTCGAACGAATATGGGTCGAAAGCGACCGCCTTTTCCAAAAGTGTCAGTTTCTCTCCGTCTGCTGGGCGACATTTGTTTGCGTGATCGCACCCAACCCAGCTCGCGAGCGCGGCCCGGAGCAGCGCACTTCCGATGTGTTTCGTCAGCGGATCACCGGATGCGATGTGCTTCGAGGAGTCAAGCAGCTCCGCCCGTAGAGCGGCGAGCTGCTCTGACTTTGAGGTGAGTGTCGCAGCTGCGCACCTTCCCGCGGTTGCGCGGGAGTTCCCAGGCTCAATCTCCAGCGCACGCTTGAAGTCCTCGAGTGCTTTCGGTTCCTCCTCGTTGTTCAAATACACGATTCCCCGAGCGATCAGGTCCGCCGGATTGGGGCGCGGCGTAGATGCGATTCGCTTCGTCAGTTCGGCCGACTCGCGCTCCGTCCGCTCCTTGCGTCGTCGCCGAATACCCTCGCTCCATTCATCAAGCGCGCCCGCGCTCGTCGTGCGCTCCTTCCACGAGTCGAACTCGATATCGTCCACATCGCGAAGCGATTGTTTCGAATATGTCGTCTCTAGACCCGCAAGGGTGCGAATCCGGACGTTCTCTCCCTCAACGCCGGTGAGATAACCTGGGACGAGATGCGGAATGCCTTCCTCGTTCGTCACTTCCCATTCGCGCCACCCGAATGCTTCGAGACCGTTCTCTGCAGCGGAGGCAATGATCCGCCTTGGATCGTTCTGGGCCGCGAGCAGGCGGGGAATCGATGACGGGTTTCTGAGCTTGCCCAAGGCGATCAGCGCTGTTGCGTGCGCGGCGTCGTCGAACGACAGAGGTGTCGCGTCGAGTGCTCTCTCGATCGCGCCAGCGGAGAGCGGATCGCCGATGTTCCCGATAGCCTCACATGCTTCAAACGGGTTGTGTTCGATCTCCTTGAGGAGAAGAGGCAACACCTTCGCGTGGCCGAGACGTCCGAGGGCAATCACCACTGCGCGTCGGACCTCTTCGCTCTTGTTGTTGAGCGCTCTCTCGAGTGCAGGGACTGCCTCTGACCGAAGACGTCCCAACGCGAAGGCAGCTGCTGCGCGAACTTCCGCAGACGGGTCTTCGAGAAGCTTCGGAATCTTCGCCGCGAGGGAACGATCTTGAACGGTTCCCGCGTAGAGCGCAGCGATGCGCCTCACTTCGGGGTTCGCATCCGTAAGACGAGTGTCCCATTCGGGGCTGGAATATCTCTCCTCCTCATCGCTCCACGTCCTCTGCCATGTCGCGGGGACTCCGAATGTCACTGCCTGTTCGGCACGCGCTTCGAAGGCCTTCATATCGCGTTCGTCTTCGCGCATGGGGTAGGGGAGCATTGCCTCTCTCGCGAACGCTTCTAGCGACCGCGAATCGACGCGTTTCACGATCATCTCTTGAGGTTCGAGCAACCCTCTCCACGCTCGGACATTGCCTTCGAGGTATGCCCGTTGCTCCGTGGGACTGAGTTCTTCGAATAGCTCTGCGTCGTCGCGCCCCGCGAAGGAGACTTTGATGGCGTATTCACCGGGATCGGCGAGCGACGGATAGAGGTGCTCGAGCTGAATGCGCAAAGCACGCGAAGCCTTCGGCGCGATGAGAATAGACTGGAGGATGCTATTTTCGGCTGGCGCGAGCTGCGCGCGGCTCGGGAGCGACCTCGCGATCACGTTTCCTTCGTTGCCCCAACCGGCATCCCCAAATGCGAGCGGAGTCACTACGCTGAGGTACTGGTCTGTTTTATTGGTAAGAGTGAATTCGAGAGTAAGCGGCGCTACTCGGCTCCCACCAGCCATGGAGCCTCGAATGGCGAGCTCGTCGTCTTCAACGGAGATCGGCTGAGCGAACGCACACCGAGAACAGATCGCCAGGGCGATCAGCAATGATCGAATAGTAAAAACCTGCATAGAACCGCTCCGCACCGCAACCTTATGATGAGATTATCGACTCATCTCGGCGGACCGTGACAGATATTTCCGCAGAGAGCATCGCAACCGTGGCTGGTAGAATCATCGACCGCTACGACAGCGATGGCCGAAGGGGGCTCCGCTTCTAAACTCCGCCGCATCTCGCATGGTTCGGCGTTCTTGAGCCTCTCTCTCCACGTCCGATTCAGCTTCTCTCGCGAGGTTCTACCGACACGCCCTCTATCACCGGAACCGCTGTCGTTGGCTCTGTTCCTGCTCCATCGGTGTTTCCCATCCCCGCGAGCAAGACGGCGCTAATCGAGAACACCACCGCAAGCATTTGCTGCCAGCTCAAGCTGTCGCGATACCAGGCAACCCCGATCAATACGGTCACCACAAAGGAGAGAGCCCGGATCGTTGCCCCCATGGACACCGTCATCTGGGTGATGGCGAAGTTGAACGATAGAACGCTGATAAAAAGAAAAATTGCGATGAGCGCGGGCCAAATCAGACTCGAGGTGTGAACCTCCTTTGAGTCACCCCAAAAGGTCCAAACGATAGCGGCAAGGATTGCGCTGAAGATGTAGTAATAGAAAGTCGTTGAGATCGGACTCAGTACGTCGCTGCTCTGCTTGTAGAGCGAATTGCTAATGCCGAGCGTCAGAGCGGAAATGAGCGCCAAGACTATTCCGGAAGCGGGCGATTGCATCGTTTTGTTACCCGTTGTCTCTTCGTTGTTCGGCGGAGATGAACCCGAATGAAAGTGCAATACCCTTGCAGAGCGGTACGATGCTACGAGAGCTGCGCCGCCCGCAACAAAGTTCGTTGAGTACAAACCTCCAACAACCCTACTCCTTGTCTCAGAGTTTTTGCAGACGGGCGAAGCGAATCATTCACGAGATCGTGGAGCGGCGAAACGGTGAGGAGAACGTAGCTCCTCAGTCTGCGCGAAGGACCAGAAGTGTGTAGATTATTTCTTGGGAGACACTCGACTGCGGAGCCGAGTAGCAGAGCGTTCTCTTGAACCACTCGTTGGGCGCCGTCAATACATGAACGTCGAAAAGTTCTGCGGCGCAATCAGAACTCAATCTTCACACTCTTGTCCGCTTCGATTCTGAACAGCTCGACGGGGCGTTCACGCCGAAGGCCAGTTTCGTCCATCGTGATCAAGCCGCTGGCCCCACTGTAATTGTTTAGGGCGCGTACATGCTGTAGGGCAGCCTTTGAATAAATGTCGGTTTCACGCAGTGCATTCGCAAGAATCCATGAAGTACCGTTAGGGGGTTGGGTTCGTCCGAAAGCTCGTCGGCGCAGCCGGGGCAGGATTCGTTCCTCCGGCGGAGTGCCAACTTGAATCGAACGATCTCGCAGCTTCAAATCCCGTCTGTCGGAAGGAGTGCACTCCGCTCTGCTGAAGGCCGTTGTTGTTATACGCGCCAAGAAACACGTAGCGCCAATTGACCGGGTTCAGTTGAAAGCCGGTGCGTTGAGCCGTCGGCTGCGCGTAGTTATTGTTGTTGACCCAAATCTTGAAAGCGCCATCGGAGCTGCTTGTTGTCGTCGATGAATCGAGCTCGATCTGAATATTGATCCACTCTCCCACTGGTAGAGAGAGTGCGTCTGCGGGATTGTCTCCACCGTCGAGGGCAATTCGGAGATACTCGGCACGTGTGCCGTCGTCAGCGCCTCGGTAGCTGATAATCGCACGGCAACTATTCCGTCCACACCCATCTCCAACCATCAGCAGCTTGTTCGTCAGTGTGGTTGGTCGTCCATCCTGGGAATACACGCCGCGGAAGTTTGTCTCTGGAGAGAAGCGAAGCCTCCAGCGGAAGAAGCGGCTACTCCCTTGTGTTGGATCCGATGGCTCGAGGTAGCCGTTCCATCCCCAATAGTACTCGCCACCCAAACCCGGTGCCGTCGAATAGAGTTGGGTCAGCTGATAGCTATCCTCGCCGTTCGGCCCGCTGCCGGCGATTCGCTGCCGGTCGTGGGTATAGGCGACGGGAACTACTCCGGACCATCCTGCCCCTGGCGCGGCTGCTGCAGAATAGTCCATGCGGAAATAAACTTGGGCAGAGACGAGGGCCGGCGACGAGAGCAGTAAACCGAAGAAGAGGAGAAAATGTCTGAGTAGGTGCCGCATAGACTGCTCCAGGTAATAAGCCGCAACGTAACACGGAGCGGCGGCGTGTCGAAATGCATCCTCTCCCCGATCTTTCCTCGGAGACCGTAATACTCCCCAGCCCCGATCGCAGCCCCGATCTTAATCCTTGTCTCAGAGGAACTGCTGGGGCACAGGCTAGCCCGGCGAGGTCCGTAGAGCACGAGACGGAAGAACGCCTCCATAATGCCGGAATGAACACTCGTCAGTTCAACGCGCAACTCCAGGATAGTGTCGCCGTCGTCACTCGCGCATTTCTTCTTTCATTTCGCCGCTTCGACCGGCGACTTCCGTTCCTTTTGCTTCTCTTCCCGCTTTTTCAGGTTACGCCGTTTCCTTCGCACGAACTTCTCCTGACGTCGTCTTACGCTGTTGCGGTTCTTGAGATGCTCGTCGTTATACCTGGTCTCTTCTTTTGCCTTTCAATTGTCCTTGGCCTGGTGTTCGGATGGCAGGTCACTTTTGCACTTTTGGGTCTCGTCTCCTTCCTGCCGCTCGTTGCGCCAACGGCGCTATTTCACCGTGAGGGAATTGAGGCCATCGCGCTGATCCTCGCGACGGGAGTCGTCTTCTATACTTGGGGCCGACTCAGGACGTTTGGAGATTACGGGCTCGTTTCACTCTCGCTCATCCCAGTTGCGTTTGCGCCGTTCTATCCCTCTTGCCTTCCTGGGCAGTATCTTTTGACAGAGAGAGTTTTCTGGCTCTTCGGCAGCAGGCACACGATGGAGTCCCCGTTTTTGCTCCAGTTGGCCTTTACATCTCTTGCGCTTGCTTGGATCTCGGCGAGGCCGATCGCTTCGAGTGCGATGCGGAGGTATTTCCCGATGATAAGCACCGTCGCCCTCTACGCGCTCTATTTCTCAGTTTGGTATCTTGCAGATAGCCAGGGGCGGGCAACGCCGATCGGCTGAGTCTTGCTGCGGTCATCCCGCTCCTTGTCTCAGAGGAACTGCTGACGTTGTTCCACTAAACCCAGATCTTTCAAACCCAGATCACCCAGATCTTTCCTCATAGAGTCTGCTTAAATTTCATCCGCTTAAAGTAACTCACCCGCCCAGATCTTTCCTCATAGAGTCTGCTTAAATTTCATCCGCTTAAAGTAACTCACTCGCACGAGTCGCCAGTTCTGGTGTGACCAGCATAGAGACTGAAGTGGATCGGGGCGCGGGTCAGAGACTTTTCGGCTTAACACCGACTCTCCGAGGCAAATTCACGTACGGAATAACGGATCGAGAACAGATCTCT
>JADYYL010000026.1 GCA_020853655.1 Deltaproteobacteria bacterium | reverse complement strand
GCGAGGTCAACGCTGTGGTTTCTGCCCTCACCTCGATTCTTGAGCCCTTGTTGATCGTCTTTCTTGCTGTAGTAGTTGGAGGTATTCTCGCCTCCGTCATGCTTCCGATGTTGGAAATGAACTCTCTCGCCGTAAAGTGAGCCACATGTTGATACGACTGACCCGTAACTCTTTTCGAGCAAGCGCTGAGCGAGGCCTAACCCTTGTTGAGCTTCTCGCCGTCATTATTCTCATCGGACTCATCGGCACCGTCGTGATGCGAGGCGTCTTCGGCTCGGGCGAGGCTGCGAAGGCGCGACTGAATGGGTTGCGGATGGAGAAACTCCGCGGCGCACTCGCTCAGTATCGCCTCGAGTATAATTCGTATCCGGAGCGTCTCAATGACTTGGTGAAGGGTTCGCCAGATGCCGCCAAGAGCGGAAAGCCGTTCTTCTCCCTTGCCGCGTCCGAGGATATCCGCGACGTGTGGGATAACGAGTTTCAGTACAAGCTCGAGAACAGTGGTCGATCATACACACTCACGACACTGGGTTCGGACGGCACGCCCGGCGGAGACGACGCGAAGCAAGACGTCACGATGACCCCCTAATTGGGATCCCGCTCCGCGTTTTTCGGAGCGGGTCGGTCACCATATTTCCTCTGGTCTCGCTCAATGACGATTCGGCTCCGATACGACGTCAGACGACTTGATGAGCGAGGTCTCACACTCATCGAGATTGCGGCCGTCATTCTGTTGTTCGGATTGATGGCTGCTCTTTCCGTCTCCAAGTTTGATTCGCTCGCTGGTTGGCGATCGCAATACGGATTCCGATCCTGCTTGAACACTTGGGAGTTTGTCTTTCGCGAGGCGCAAACTCGGCGAGAGGCATACCGGCTCTTGATCGATATCGATCGCGGAGAGTATTCCGTGCTCCGCGAGATTCCGCTGCGCGGGACCGCGGCACGGCAGGTCGACTTTCTGAAAAATCTTCGCACCCGAGGAGAGCAGGAGCGCCGCGAGCGCGAATCCGCGAAAGAGTTGCTCTCGCTCGAGGATGAGTTCCGCCAGGAGGACGAGCGACAAAGCGAATCACTTGAAAGTTTGTTCTATGAATTCGCTTATAGCGATCCGAGCGGGAGTGTCCGGCTGACGAGGCCTCTGGATTTCCCCCAACTGGCGGAACCCAAGGAACTCCCCGAGGGGATCATCTTCCGAGACGTGAAGCTCGGTCCGGAGCTGTATGAGAAGGGCGAGGTGGCGATTCGCTTCTCGCCGCTCGGCGCAAGCGACTTCGCTGTCGTTCACATTGAATCGGATGGACAGGTCTTCTCGGCGCTGCTCAATCCCTCGACTGGCGAGCTGGAGTTGCAGTCAGGTTACATCGACTATGAGTGGACGTTCTCGAACGATAAGGAACGCAGCAAGTGAGGAGCACCTGGTTCAAGAAAGCGCGAGACGAGTGCACGGGCTTCACACTCATTGAGGTGTTGATGGCGGTGTCTCTCCTTGGGCTCGGCCTCACGACGCTCATCGGAGTCCAAACAGGCTTTGCCAATCAGTACCTCCGCGAACGAGATCTCACGCGCGCCGCCCTCTATGCGCAGTATCTCATCTCCGGAATTGAAGGTGACGGCAAAGTCCCCTCGGAGGGAGAGAAGGACAGCGACCTTGAATCCGCGCTCCGTGACGCGGGCTACTTCGAGGGACTCGACAACGCCGATGGGGAGAAGCTTCGGGAAAGCATGGCGACTTGGAAGGTTCTCATTCGAACTGAGAAGATCGATCTCCCTCCGATGGAAGACGCCCTGAGAAGGATCGAGGTCCTCATCAACTGGGGCGAATCCGAGCTCGACAATTATAGCGTCGTGTATTTCATGCGAGGAACAGCCAAACTCTCCTTCCCCGTCGCCGCGCCATCCTGATCCGCCTCATTTCTGCGTCGCTCTCAAAGACTGAGCGGTCTATCCCGCGATCCCCGGACAATGATCCCGGTGGGTGGATTTGCGTATGAGATCGGATTATGTGCAAAATCTGGACAAAGACTTAGACTCGAAACTTTGCAGTGAGCATCTCCTCCATGACGACCAACACGTCCTCGCCAACTACCGGAATGACCGGCGAGAATCGCGTTCTCATCGTCGAAGACGAGGCTATCTCCCGACTTCTTCTCGAGCTCACGCTGTCGGACGCGGGGCTCGAGGTTCGATCCGCATCGACTCGTGAAGAGGCATTGTCTCTCGCACGCGAATTTCAGCCGCGCCTTCTGCTGACGGACATCTCGCTCGCAGATGGATCCGGCATGGAGCTCGTGCGTGAGATCAGAGCATTCTTAGACATTCGCGCCGTCGCCCTGACCGGCCGCGAGCGCGAGGATATGTCGCCGGATGGATCGTCTGATGGGTTTGATGGCTGGCTGACGAAGCCGGCAGACATGGAGCAGGTGTGCGAACTCGCGCTGAATCTCCTCAAAACAAAGTAGCGGCGAATTCCCGAATTTAGCCGTCTTGCGGTTCGATGCTGGGTAGCCAGATGGTAAACTCGCTGCCCGCACCGACTTCACTCCGCACCGTCACCTGACCGTCATGGATCTGCGATACGTGTTTCACGATCGCAAGGCCGAGCCCGGTCCCACCGTGCTCGCGACTTCTTCCCTTATGGACTCGGTAAAAGCGCTCGAACAGCCGGGGGAGATGCTCGGGATCGATCCCTGGCCCATGATCGATGACGGAGATGGAAATCTCGGTGCCCACGCGCACACCTTTCAGGAGAACCTTGTCACCAACCTTGCTGTACTTCACAGCATTCTGCACAAGGTTGACCATCGCCTGCTCGAACAAAGAACTGTTCACTCGGACGTGGATATCATCCTCGCAATCGACACAGAGCCGAATCTCCTTCTCCAGCGCAGACGCGTGGCAGAGCTCGGTGACATTCCGAAGAAGTTCGCACAACGCTTCCGGTAGCATCTCGATTCGCCGCGCTGACATCTCCTGCTCGAGGCGCGAAAGGCTCAGCAAATCTTCGACGATGCGTTTCAATCGAAGCGCTTGGCGCGCAATAATCTCCGTATAGCGTCGACCTGCGTCCGGACCAACAACCGCTCCGGACAGGAGCGTCTCTGCAAAGCCGATGATGGCCGTGATGGGCGTCTTGAGTTCGTGAGAGACGTTGGCGACAAACTCTTGTCGGACGTTCTCGAGCCGCCGAAGGGTCGTCATGTCGACGCACACCACGAGCGCACCTTGGCAGTGTCCCTCGGCACTTCGCAGCGGATTAACGCGAACCGCAAGTACTCGCGGAATGTCTCCAGCGGCGTGAAATTCGAACGCAATCTCCTGCTCACATTCGAGCGACTCCGTCACCGCACCGAGAATCTCCGTATCGCGCACGAGATCCTGTAAATGACGACCAACGAGATCGCCATTCGCGCGAAACATATCGCCGAACGCGCGATTGCCATGGACCACCCGTTGACCCGAGTCGACGGCAACGACCGCGTCGGACATGCTCGCAATAATTGAGCTTGGATCGATCGTGATCGGTGCGTGGTCTCGGAGCGGGGCGGATACGGGCATGGGATCCTCGATCGCAATCTCGGACTCAAGACTCACGAGCCGTCGGGCGGAATTTTCGCCGGGGCTCATTCGCGCTCGTCGGAGATAAATCGATAGCCGACGCCACGCACTGTCTCGACGTATCGCGCGTGTTCGCCCAGCTTCCGCCGAATGTTCACGATTTGGACGTCCACCGAGCGCTCCGTCACAACGTGATCCGGGCCGCAAATGCTGTCGACGATCTGGTAACGGGAGAACACCCAACCCGGGTTCTGGGCGAGCAGCATAAGTATTCGGAACTCGGTCAGCGTCAGGGGCACTCGCTCCTCTCCAACCCGAGCTTCCATCCTGCCGGACTCGAGAACTAAGTCTCGCGCACGGACGACCTGTTCATCCGCTTCTGTGCTGACGACGGGTCGCAGATGCGACTTCAGTCGCGCAATCAACACCCGAACGCTGAACGGCTTCGAGACGTAATCATCGGCGCCAGTGCCAAGGCCGTTGACGATGTCGACCTCTTCGCCCTTCGCGGTGAGCATAATCACTTTCGCGTTACGCGAAGCAGGATCGGCCTTCACGCGGCGGCAGACCTCGTATCCATCGATACCGGGGAGCATAAGGTCGAGAACGATGGCATCGAAACGCCGCGCTTTCAGCACTCGGATCGCTTCCTCGCCGGAACCGACGCATTCGACGTCGTACCCTTCGCGTGTGAGATTGAAGTTGAGCAGCTCTTGAATATCATCTTCGTCTTCGACAACGAGCACACGCCGTCCGCCCGTCAGACGACGATTCGGATCGTAGGAAGCAGATTCGGATGTGGTCGGTGTTTGAAAATCGAGCATTTCGTTCTCCTAGGAGTGTGGGGCTGGCTCGTCGCGATCTCCGGAGAAGATCATGGGATGTAGTATGATCCGTTCGGCAAGACAACGCATGGTACGCG
>JADYYL010000025.1 GCA_020853655.1 Deltaproteobacteria bacterium | reverse complement strand
TATCCGGTCCTGGATTCACCCGCAGTCGGAGTTCGGACAACACCGTAAAGCTGCTCCCAACACTGCCAATCCGCTCACTTTTCGTGTTCTGCTCTGCACAATCGCTCGAGTGGCCAGAGTGCTCGGCATACTCCGCTAATCACGAGATCTCGCAGTGTCAACCGACAGTGAGGACTTTTCACGTCTGTTTCAAGCGCAGTCTCATCTCTCCGCATTTTCGAGAAGAAAGCATCGAACTTTCTTCGTTTTACGGAACGGCTTTTTACTCGCACGAACTCCACCCCAAAAACTCAGACTTCACGCGCGATCGTTCTTCGTTTTCCCGAAGTTCTCCGACTCCATTGTCTCCACTTCGCGGCATCCGTAGAGCTGAAGAGAAAGGAGATCACCTATGAAAACATCACACAAGAATCTCGGCGCTGTCGTCGCCGCGCATATCCTTTGGGGCGTGCTGCCCCTCTACTGGAAAACCCTCGCTCACATTCCCGCAGGAGAGCTCGTCGCGCATCGCGCGGTATGGTCGGCGTTGTTTCTCGCGCTTGTCATGGCGAGTCACGGACACGTGAGAGAGAGTTGGTCCCGTTTCTGCCAAGCAGGTGGCGCAGGAAAGGCGCTTCCTTCTGCGCTTCTCATCGCGACAAACTGGCTGCTCTACATCTGGGCGATTGAGCAACATCGGCTCGTCGAAGCAAGCCTTGGATATTTCATATGCCCGTTGCTCACCGTTGCACTTGGTGCGGCGTTTCTCGGTGAACGACTCTCGTGGCGACACGGAGTTGCACTCACTCTGATATCGCTCGGCGTGGGCTTGAAAATAATCCTCGCGGGAACTGTCCCATGGCTCGGACTTGGCTGCGCGCTCACGTTCGCGGTCTACGCCCTCGTTCGCAAACAAACGAAAATGCCGCCGGTCGAGGGCGTCTTCTGGGAGATGCTACTTCTCGCCCCGTTCGGCTTACTCGGATTGCTCGTTCTCGCGGGCACTGGGGCGCCGGTTGCGCTCCCGCTCACCCTCGGCCAGCTCTTACATCTTGCGAGCATTGGACTCGTCACCGTTGCGCCGATGATGCTCTTCACCAAGGGTGTTGCGGGCCTCTCGCTTCGGCTTGCCGGCGTTGCACAATACGTAAGCCCCTCGATCAAACTTCTCGTTGCGACCTACTTTCTCGGAGAGCCGTTCGAGCATGACGCTCTCGTCTCTTATCTCTTCATCTGGAGTGGGATCGCTTTCTACTTTTCCGCCGATATCATCGCGCAACGGCTCGCGCGACTTCGCATCGTTGGCACGACACCTGCGCTCGGCATAAAGTGACGTGATGGGGAAAGAGAAGATTTCCTATCAGTTCCTTTTGCAACGAACCCGAAATGCAGGTGCCGCTCTCATCTGGGGAGAGTTGTGGGCGGTGCGATAAAGGGAACTGATCGTTCTTGCCCCACCAACATGGATCGCGAAGTTCGCACCCCGTGTTTGCAGAGTGGAGCCGAGACAAGTGTGCGTGACCGCATCGTTTTTCTGCACGTGGAGAACGCTGGGTTCTCGTGGAAGGTTCGCACCGAGTCGCCGAGGAAAGGTGCGGCGCGTCCTTCCTCACCATTACTTTGAACATCACGCGCCCAACCTGCCCTCGGGTGTCACATTCTTCCCGATTCGTCCATAACAACGCTTTGGTTTCATTCATGGTTTTCGAGCGTTATGGCCCCACCTGACATTTCATCCAATAGATCTTCCCTGCTCTCCGATGTCACGAGCGAACGCAACCAACGTTACGCTAGCGCGGAGCGCGTCGTTCACGAGCTTTCAGGTACCATCGCCCGGGAGCAACTTGACAATTCGCGCGTGCGAATGGGCTTGGCGTCGAACGCGATCAACGACACGCGCCAAGCGATTGGAAGCTTTATTAGATTCCTCGAATCACGCCCGGAGCTCGCGGCCTCGTATCAATCCACCATCGAGAAGCTCAAGGAGCGGAGCACCGAGCTCGGCGCGCAACAAAAACTTCTCGGGGAGAGTGCGAAGCGCTCAGATCAACTTGCGGCAAGTGGAAAGACAACGGACGCAATCCTTGCCGCAGAACCGGCTTTTGCGAAGGCATCTGGCAATACCATTGAAGGCCTTCTTTCCGGTGCGAAGAAAGCCATCGAGGAACTTCAACGCGGCGAACGACTTCTCGGCGCAAAAGATCCTTCGATGTTTGAGCAGTATCAGCGGCTCTTCGTGAGCAAGAATGTCACGGCCTGGACCTCGCTGATGATAGAGGGCGGCCCCGAGGACTTTACGACCGGCTCGAACGTCAAGCGAGGAAAGTATCCCGGCGTTGGCCTCACGATACAAGAAGCCCTGGCAGGCCCGTCTCCTGCCGCGGTCGGCCAGGCGATCGCCGTTGCCGGACTGTTGCTTCCTACCCTTCGAGAGACACTCCCCTCGTTCATAACGGACTCCCAGCTTATCGCGCTCCCGCGCACCCGGATCACCGATCCTGCGCAGATCAAAGAGGGGAACGCAGGCTATCAGGAGCTCGTGCGAGGAACCATCACGGAAGTCCGTCCTCGTGGATCGTTCAACTTTCCCAGTCTCCCGCCGGTCGAGGACGCTGTTTCACCGGGCTCTCCTGCGGCTGGCGACAAGCGCCCGTCAGTGAACGGAGCTGGAAGCGCGTCCTCGGGCGAGAGGGAATCCCGCCCGGTTGCGTCAGCGTCAGGCGATCATCGGAGCGTTGAATCCAAACGTACAAAAGCGAAGACTCCTCAGGCATCTGCTCCGTCTGCAGACTCGCCGGCTTCGACCACGGCTCCCAACACGGCTACTGACGCCGCTTCCGCCGCCGTGGAAAAGCCCACGGAGCGGGAAGCAAACACCCCCCGCAGCCAGCGCGAGGAAACCCGAGATCGCCTCCGAGAGCTCGACCGTGCCCAACGGGAGGTGTCTTCTGACCTCGCCGCTGCGGTCTCGACGATCACCGTCGACAAATCCCTCGATGAGGTAAGGACGATACTTTCGGAAGCTCGTTCGCGCGCGGTCGAGCGACTTGAGACGCTCCACCCAAACATCGAGTCCGACGTTCGCGAATGGCGGCGGTTGCGAGACTCCGCCGCTCGTGGACTCTCGCCTACAAATCCCAACTTTACAGACTGGCGCTCTCCGGAGAGGCGCCAGGCGGAGCAAGATGAACAAGCGCAGAAAGCTCTTGGTTCCGACGGAACAGTTCAGATCATGGATCGGGTTGATCGCTTCGTCGCCGAACTCATCTCAAAGAATGAGCACGTTCGAACCCTTTCAGACGAGCGTGCGATCGAGCTCGCGC
>JADYYL010000024.1 GCA_020853655.1 Deltaproteobacteria bacterium | reverse complement strand
TCACCGTCACCGAGGTGCGGCCGACCTGGATCGTTTCGGTATAAAAGCTCACGGTGTCCCCAACTCGCACCGGAGCAATAAAGTCCACCTCGCGGAGCACCTTTGTCACGAACACATGCTTCGGCACGAGCCGTCGGGCGTGCTCACCTGCAGCCAAGTCGAGATGGCTTAAGATCACCCCTCCGAAGATGCTGCCGAGCGCATTCGTATCCTTCGGCATCATGACCACACGAATCTGGGGTTCTCGACGACGGCTCGCCATCTGTATCCTCACAATCAATAGAATTCTTATCGCCACTGTGCCACGTGGTGGTGGCTGTGAAAAGCAAACACCTCAGAGACCAGCTCGGGACCGTCTGAAAAAATCCCCATCCGGTGGCCCCAGTTTTGTAAAACTGAATAGGTTATGCCGCTCCAATCATGGCGTGCGGTCGAGTGCCGCACATCGTGAGTCGCTTCGCGGACTCTCACTTCCGTTTACGTCCGCGGTAGACGCCCCCTAGACGCCTCCGATGACGGCGATGTCCTCTTCCTTCACCCAGCCTCTTCTCCCTTCCGCCAAGAAGACCTGCACCCACTCCCCTCGACGTTCTCCAACATCGAGCTCAGAGCCCTCGGGTAGAATTCCGATCGCTTCGAACGAGTCGGAATCGCCGGAACGCGCTCGCGCTTGATTCGAAACAATCACGCCGACGTCCTGAGCATCGGTCACACAAACAAACTCGATCTCCTGTCGTGCGTTGACCCGCGTCCCAAAAACAGACATGGCGACATATGCGGCGAGGAGACCGAAACAGACGCTGGACATGCGCCAACCGGCGCGTCGGGTGGTAAGCGCCATGTACACCGCCGCCCAAAATACCGTCGAGAGCACCAGCAACACGATCACTTGCTCCCTCGGTGCAAGCGCTCGGTGTAACGCAAAAAACTCTGAGTGTTCGGTTTTGACATCATCAGCTCCCCCGACCCGAGAGCGAATGAGCTGCAGGTTCGCGGCGACATCTCCATCGCGCGGGAGAAGCACGGCGGCTCTCCTGAGATTCGCGAGAGCCTCTCCTATCTTCCCCAGTCGATACTGCGCATTCCCGAGATTGTACAGAATGTGACCATTACGAATCCCCCCACGTATCGCCTCTCGATAGAGGCGCTCCGCATCGGCGAAATTCCCGCTCCGATAGCGCTCATGAGCCTCCGAGACGATCGAAGACATCGGGTTGGCCGCACCCACGTTCGACCCGATGAGCAGAAGGAGGAGGAGAAGGATTGCTTGACCGATCACGTTCTTCATCCGCGTCTGGCCTCCCGATCGATCTCGCGCATCACGGCCTCCGTCTTCGCGACGAGATCTTGCAAGGATGCATCTCGAGAACTCGCAACACTTTTATACTTCGCTCGCTCAAGAAACGAGAACGTCTCGAGCACTCGATCGATCAAACTCCTCGAGCGCAATTTGTCGCTCAGCAAATCTTCAAGTTCTCGACGAGTCGCGCTGTCCGCTCTGAGACGCAAGCGTTCTGAGAGAAAGCGCCGCTAGACAACGTCGAACGCATCCAGATCACCCGCTGACGACCCCTTGAACTGTTGCAGATCCTGAAGCGACTTCTTCAACGCAAGACGCTGGGCCACTCGCTCTGGCTCAGCGCGAACTTGCTCCGCGTGTCGGCGAAGGAGAGCCATCGCAATCATGGCGATCGGAAATCCAATCAGCACAAGAAACACCAACCAAGAAGGAATTTCCGTCTCCGATTCCAGTATCTCGTTGCCGACATGCTGTGGGAGGAGATCGTCTGCAGCGGCGAGCTGGGGCTCGATCGGAGCGCTGACGCGCGGCGCCGTGATGGGCTCTTGCTCATCAACGCCCCCCTTCCCAACAACGTTGAGGTGCTGGGGCGGGACTCTCAGCAGTCGATACTCACCCTTCGAAGGATTGAAAGTTGGAATGACCATCTCCGGAAGTTCCAGCTCACCACTTCGACGGGGAACGATCGCGGTGCGGAAGCGCTTCACGAATACAATCTTGTCCCCCTCAACCTCCGTTTGCATCTCCGCCTTGTCCGGATAGATTTTGACCTCGGCGCGGGTAGAGAGATCTGGAAGTTCGACAGGACGCAGATCACCGTCTCCTCGCAATGTCACTTCGAGAGTGAAGCTCTCCCCGAACTGAATCTCTCGTTTGTCGAGCGTCCATCGAATTTGTATGTCGCCGACGGGAACGTAGCCACTGATGCCCGGTGGAGCAGGGGGAAGTGGTCGAACGTCAACATCGATCTGATCGGCACTCAGCCGCCGTTCGACGATCTCTCCCTGAGACATGAAGTCACTCAGCACATCGTCGAAGAGATCCCAGCTCCCCCGATTCTGACGCCGCACCGGCGCACGAGCCTTGACGGTAATCGCTCGTCGCGGGATGGAGATCTTCCCCGGCGCGTTCGGGAACAGTGAGTCTCGAACTGAGTGAACGCGCGTCCGAGTTCCCGCGATGTTTCGAACCAGTTCGCGCTTCTTTCCAAACGTCTCTTTGCGGAACCCATTAAAGTCCAGATCCTCGAGCTCGACCTCTGCAATCCCAAGAGCGCTCGCGATCTCCGCTTTGTAAGTGATCTGCTCTCCAACATACGGCGTTGGATTGTCGACAATCTGCACGAAATCGACACCATCCTTGCGAGAGCTCGCGCGGCGATCGCTTGGAGCG
>JADYYL010000023.1 GCA_020853655.1 Deltaproteobacteria bacterium | reverse complement strand
CCGTCTGAGAACGAACAGGTCGGACGTCCTGCTGTTATAACGCTCCGCGATGCGCTCTCACACTTCGTGGATTTCCGAGTTTCCGTGACTCGTCGGAAGTTGACCTTCGAACGGCGCAAACTTGACGAGCGAATCCATCTTCTCGAAGGGCTCGCGTCGATCCTCGATAAGATCAAAGAAGTTATCGAAATCGTCCGCAAGAGTGATGGCCGAAAGGACGCGGCGGAAAAGATTCGAACGCGATTTAAGCTCACCGAGGTGCAGGCCTACTTCATCGTCGACCTCCGGATTTACCAACTTTCGAAGACGTCGATCGACGAAGTCGAAGCTGAGCTGGCCGAGAAGTCGAAGCGGCGCGCCGAAATTGACCGGCTGCTCAAAAGCGAGAAACTCATTCTCGGACTCGTCTCGACGGATCTCAAGCGGATCGATGAGGAGTTCGGAGACGACCGTCGTTGCACGATCGTGTCGAACTTCACAGAGGAGAAGATTGAGGAAGAGGAATACATCGAAGAAGAGGAAGTGTATGCCGTTGTGACGCGCGACGGATGGCTCAAGCGTATGCGGTTGAGCTCCGATCCCGGGAATGCGCGCCTGCGTGAGGGTGATAGCTTCCTGTTTGTGCAAGCGGCCTCCACCCGAGATTCTCTCTCCATTTTCACGAGTCACGGCAATCAGTTCGTCATGAAGGTGTTTGAACTGTCACCGACCACTGGGTTCGGCGAGCCGGTGCAGAAGATGTTCAAGTTCCAGGATGGCGAAAGTATCGTGAGCGTGTTGCTCTCGAAGACAGCTCCGAAAGAGGGAGGGACAGAGATCTTTGTCTTCTCGCACGAGGGTGTCGGGTTTCGCACCTCCGCAGATCTGCATACGGAAACGAAGAAGAGTGGCCGCCGCATCGCGAAGCCCGCAACGGGCGATAGCATCAGCGGTGTTCGCGCGGTTGAGAAAGACGAGCTGCTGCTCATCACGCGGGATGGATATGCACTGAGACTCAAGACCAAGGACGTTCCGATTCTCTCCGGCGCAGGCAAGGGGGTTATCCTGCAGAAGATGAGCCGCGGCGACAAGCTCGTGGCCGCGTGCTTCGTCGATCCAAAGAGCACCGTCCTGGTGAAAGTGTCGAAGGGCGCCGAGAAGGAGATGAAGGCTTCCGAGGTCGCTCGAGGCGAACGGAGTCGGCGAGGGGACAAGGTCATCGCGCGCGGCACACCGGTGCTCGGCGTCGTGGAGATGAACGGAAAAGAGCGCGTGACCTAGTTTCGCGGATCCGGCGAGTGTAAACGGGGGTGCTGATAGGCCCCGAATGGCGAGAGAATGATATGGCGAGCAGTTACGGTGCAGCAGATATCGAAGTCCTCGAGGGGCTCGAGCCCGTTCGGAAACGTCCGGGAATGTATATTGCCGGCACGGATACTCCGGCGGGGCTGCATCAGCTTGTGTTCGAGATCCTCGACAACTCTGTCGACGAGGCGATGAACGGTCATGCCAGCCAGATCTCGATTACGCTCCATGAAGACCACGAGAGTGTCACCGTCAACGACAACGGCCGAGGGATTCCGGTCGAGAAGCATCCAAAATTCAACCTTTCCACGCTCGAACTGATTCTCACCACCCTCCATGCGGGCGGAAAATTCTCCGATAAAAACTATCGAACGGCCGGTGGTCTTCACGGTGTCGGCTCCTCCGTGGTGAACGCGTTGAGCGAAGAGCTCGTCGCGACCGTCCGACGCGATGGTAAGGAATACGTTCAAACTTTCTCACGCGGGAAGCCGACGAGCAGCGTGAAGTCGCAGAAGTCGACGTCGCCGGTGACGGGGACGAAGATCTTCTTCAGACCGGATTCTGAAATCTTTGCTACCACAGAGTTCTCGCCAGAGATCCTCCGTTCCGCAATTAAGACCAAAGCGTATCTCAACCCGGGTCTCAAGCTCACGTTCACCGACGAACGCTCGGGAAAGCGCGAAGACTTTCAATACAAAGAAGGACTCATCGCCTATCTGAAAGAGTTGCTCGAAGAGAAGAAATCTCAAATCGTCGGTGAGGAGTGCTTTGCATTCGAACGCGAAGACGACATCCATGTGAGCCTGGCGCTGTGCTGGACCAGTGGAACTCAGGAGACTTTCTACTCTTACGTCAACGGCATTCATACGCCTGACGGCGGATCTCACGAAGTCGGCGCAAGAAATGGCATTGTTCGAGCGCTTCGAAATTATTTCGCTGTCCATGATGTTCAGACGAAGGGTGCGAAGATCGGCGCGGAAGATATTCGCGAAGGGTTGACGTGTTTGGTCGCAGTGAAGCTTCCCGGTGGCACCCTGCAGCCGCAATTCCAGGGGCAGACCAAGAGTCGGCTGAACAATCCCGAAGTTGCGCCGATGGTCGAGAACGTCGCAAAGCTTCTCGAGCAAGCTCTGAACGCGAAGCCAAGTGTCGCAACGGCGATCACGAATCGAATTATCATGGCATCGAAGGCGCGGGCCGCGTCACGCGAAGCCGGCGAGAACGTCCGTCGGAAGATCGGTATCAGCCATCGATTGACGCTCCCGGGGAAGCTCGCCGACTGCAGTAGCACGAAGCCAGCGGAGAGCGAGCTGTTCATCGTCGAGGGAGATAGCGCGGGTGGCAGTGCAAAACAGGCACGAGACCGGCACTATCAAGCGGTGCTCCCCCTTCGCGGAAAGGTGCTGAACACCGTCGCGGCATCGAGCAAGAAGGTCCTCGAGAATGCCGAGCTTTCGAATATCGTTTCCGCGTTGGGGTGTGGCGTCGGCGATTCGATGCGGCTCGATAAGTTGCGGTATGGAAAAGTCATCATCCTCACCGATGCTGATGCGGACGGCATGCACATCGCGACGCTCCTCATGGCGTTTTTCTTTCAGTTCATGCGTCCTCTCGTCGAAGCGGGGAACGTCTATCTTGGAAAACCTCCGCTGTACGGGATCTTCGCTCGTGGTGCGGAGCAGAAAGGCTCGACGCTGAAAGAAGCAGCAAAGAAGCGCTCTGTTGCAAAGTCCGGCTCAAAGTCGAGCAGGGGACGGAAGAAGAGCGACGGAAATGTGCAGTGGGCCTATTCTGATGAAGAGCTGCAGAAGCTGATGCTTACCTCGAGCACCGGCTCTCCGAAGATCACCCGGTTCAAAGGACTCGGGGAAATGAATCCCGCGACCTTGTGGGAGACGACTCTCGATCCCGAAACTCGGACCCTCCTTCGCATTCGAGCCGAGGACGCCGAGGCCGTTGCGAGCGAACTGAAGGAGTTGATCGGAAGTGATTCCTCTTTGCGACTGCGCCTTATTCAGGAGCGGGCGAGCCAGATCGACCTCGATGTTTAAGATCGCTCTTTGATGGGGGCGTGTCGACCACCGAAAGAGGTCGACCTCACTCCCGTCGTCCTGCACGCCCGATCGGACTCCCTTCTCCCAGAGAAGCTCCGTGAGGGGGATGAGATTGCGCGCGAAAGGCGCGACATTCTCAAAATCACTAAAACATACTAGAAGAGGGCGGAAGCTCTTCGGGTCATCGACCGAATCTTCACCCACTCGGCAATTGAGCCGGGCACAATTTTTCAAACTTGGAGAGGAACATGCATCGGTATCGGACTCACACTTGCGGCGCCTTGCGGAAGGAACATGTCGGTCAACGCGTTCGGCTCTCGGGGTGGATCCATAATCGACGCGATCTTGGTGGTGTCGAGTTCCTTGAGCTCCGCGATCATTATGGCCGCACGCAGATCGTGATTCGACCGGAGACCTCTGTTCGCCAGCAGATTGCGGAACTGGGGAAAGAGAACGTCATCCGGGTGGATGGGGTCGTTCGGGACCGCGGCTCCGATAACGTGAACCCAAACATCGAGACCGGCGACGTCGAAGTGGAAGTGGACGAATTCGAGTTACTCGGAGACTGCGAGGCGACGCCGTTCAGTGTTTTCCCGGAGAACGAAGTCGGGGAAGATCTGCGGCTGACGTATCGCTTCCTCGATCTGCGACGGGAAAAGCTCCACGAGAATGTGGTGCTCCGTTCGAAGGTCATTTCGTCGATCCGAACTCGGATGGTTGCTGAAGGCTTCAATGAGTTTCAGACGCCGATTCTGACGGCATCGAGCCCTGAAGGTGCTCGTGACTACCTCGTGCCGTCGCGCGTGCATCCCGGCAAGTTCTACGCACTGCCGCAAGCGCCGCAGATGTTTAAGCAGCTGCTGATGATGTCGGTTTTTGATCGCTACTTTCAGATCGCGCCGTGCTTCCGCGACGAGGATGCTCGAGCCGATCGATCGCCGGGCGAGTTCTACCAGCTCGACTTGGAGATGAGCTTCGTTACCCAGGACGATGTCTTCGCTGTCGTTGAGCGCGTGCTCGCGGGGACATTCGAGGAGTTCGCGAACGGCCGAACCGTGACCAAGCCCCCGTTTCCGCGACTCGCTTATGACGATGTGATGATGCGCTACGGCTCCGACAAGCCGGACCTGCGCAACCCGCTTGAGATCCGGGACTTGAGTGCCTTCTTCCGAGAGAGCGACTTTCGTGCGTTTGCCGGAAAGTATGTCCGGGCGCTCACCGTATCCGGTATCTCCGAGAAGCCACGCTCGTTTTTTGACAAGCTGGAGGAACGAGCGAAGAGCGAAGGCGCGGCAGGGCTCGCGTGGTTGACCGTCGG
>JADYYL010000022.1 GCA_020853655.1 Deltaproteobacteria bacterium | reverse complement strand
CAGTACACGGCGCGCGCTCGATCACTTGATTGATCTCGACCTGAACGTCGTTTACGTCGGTAAACCCATCGGCGTTTATATCGCACGACACTGGCGGTCCGGGTCGAAACACCAGTCCCCAAATGAAACTATTGATGTCGAAGTAGTTACTCGCGTTGGCCGTCGTCACGAGCGTCCCGTTCATCCTCACGTTCTCAAACACCACGTTGTGGAAACCGTTCAGTGCGTTCCACCCCTTCAACTCGCTGCGATACTTCTGGGTGCCCGTCAGCGTGATGTTCTTGAACAGGAAATTATAGCTGTTCCCCAGCGCGGGGTCTGGCGCAGGCTGGCCAACGTTTGCCCACGGATGAACGAGATTCTTCAGCTCGATGAGCGGCGTCGTGATGGGCCCCTCGATTCGGATGTTCTGATATGTCTGATTGGAGTGACCATACGTCGGATCGACGTTATCGACCCAGACCTGCACCGCAGCGGGAGTGCGCGTCCAACCAGGAATCGAATCGTTGTTATAGGTCTTGATGTCGATGTTGTCGGCGAAGGATGTATGCGTGTTACTTGGGTGATTTCCCCAGAAGCCTCCAGCAAACACACTATTGTTCGTGGTGCCCGCAAACGAATTGGTGACGACGACATCGTTGTTGTGCAGCCCCGCCCAGATGGGGAAGAAGACGTTGTCACCGACGAACGCAAACGATTGATCGACCGTGCTCACCCCAGATTGAAACCCATCAGTGGACCAGTACCACGGAGATAACAATTTCACGCCGGAAACAAGATCAACTCCAGCACTGATATTGTAGCTCGGAGAATTGACGATCGTGATGCCTTTGATGCTGGTCGCATTCACCCCTGCCCAGTCGCCTGTGACCATTGCGTAGTCGAGAGGAGCAGGCCATGGCTGCAACGACTGCACGAACTCAGCGGTCCAGAGCTCTCCAGAGAGGACACCCGGTCCCATAATCTGCACGTTTTGTCTTCCCCGGACGTCGATGTTCCCGCGCAGCAACGCGCCACCGTCGACGTATATCACTTCATTATTCGATGCTCGGTAATGGTTCCCAGTTGCCGGTGCAATGTCTCTTGCGCCAGGCCCAAAGTAGGTCGCTCCGGCGGGCCCCGCGGGCTTGAGCGGATCCGCAAAGATGAAAAGTGGATTGGCATCGTCCCCGTTGATAGTCACCCAGGCCTTGTCGTTCTGATTCAGCGTCAGGGTCGCCTGCGTGCCGCTCACCTGAACTGGGATGTTCTTGCTCTTGGGACTTGCGTCCGCTGCCGTAATCGCGCCACGGAGGTTTGTGACTCGCACGGTTGCCGTGCCGACGGTTCCAAACGTCATGAAGTTCACGCTTGGATTCGCACCGTTGTGCCACAACGCTTTGCTCGACCGACTGTATTTGTATACGTAGGCGGACCGCCACGTAGCGCCGTCCAAGATCTCGACAGAGTAGAAGTTCGACTGATACGCACTCGTTCCGGGGCCGGGATAGACTTCAACGGTTTGCGCAGCAACCGTCAACGGCCCCGCGACAAGGGCACACAACACGAAGGCGATCTGAAGTAGTGCTCGTGTCATCAATGACCCACTGCTGAGTATGTATTGCGCGAACCACCTTGCTCACGCTGTTTTCGCGGTGGTCTTCCCCAACACGCAGCCGAGAGAATCCTCGATTACGATGTTGCGCAGGCACCGCCGACGGCGGCATTCACGACACGCTGAATATCGAGGATGTTACAGATACCATCGCTGTTAATGTCGGAGCTACACGGCGCCAGGCCCATCGACTGGTTCACCATCAGCTGCACGTCGACAATGTTCGTGGAACTGTCGCCATTGATATCACACGTCACCGCGGATGGCGTCTTCGCATAGACCGTGAACACCGAAGCGAAAGGCAGTGAAAAGTTCACGTTCTGTCCGGCGGAGATTGTCACATCCGGTAAATTCTGGTGAATCTGAAGCGAATCGATCGCGTGCGAATACCAAACGCCATATGTCCCGGCAGGAAGATTTCGAATCGAGTAAGCGCCCCCGGCGGACATATTGTAGCCGACGACGACGTGCTTTCCGTTCGTATTTCGAAATGCAAGCACCTTGTCATTCGCATTCGCAGCCGTAACGCCAAGCCGAACCGCCCCGCGGCGAATGTATTTGAAGTAGTGCGAGGTATACCGCGTTAATTTCGTCATGGAGAGCGAGTTCGACGCATCGAGGACATAGAGACCGGCGTCACTGTAGTACTGCGCCGTAAACGCACCTTGCTGCCACGCGGAGTTTCTCCCCATCTCCAGATCCTGATGGAGTGTTTCGTAGCTATTGCTGATATCCCACCACTCCAACATGGAGCCGCCTGCGAGATTGTATTGCGCGACTCGGTTGGCAATCGATTGAAGCGTCGCCGTCGAGACACCGCCGTAGCGGTGATAAGCGAGCTCAGAGATATAAGGGACCACTGCTGGATACTGTGCGACCATGTCATCAAAGAACGTCAGCGCGTTCGACATGTAAGTGCACGACGGCACAATGAACTTTGGGTTGAAGCCGTTCGCGGCGAGTTTCTGTTGCGTTGCTAGTAGCGCTGCGCCGATCGTCGAGCCATTCCAGAACGCCGTATTATCCGGCTCAAGGATCATCTCGAAAGCGTCGGGAACAAATCCATACTTACTCTGAATATGCTGGAAGGTCGCGAGCACGAACTCCGCATACTCGGCAGGAGAGTCGTCGTGCAGATACTGAAGTCCCGATGGGCATCCGGCACCGTTGATCTGGCCGTAGAACGCGACGTAGTTGAGGTTGATATAGAGAGCTTCACCACGTGCCGCGAGACGCTGCCGCATGGGAACGACAACCTTATCGATCGCGTTGTCGAGCAGCGTAAAGTGGAAGCCCGCTGGGTTGATGACGTTGGGATCGTTGTTGTCGTTGACGTTCGAGTACCGCCGGCAACGCCATTCAGCGTAGGGTAAGGTCCCCGCCATCATCTCGGCGTAGTAATCGCGATTGTTTTCAGCACCGCTGATCACTTCCAGGCGTATCCGATTGATCCCCACGTCATTCACCGCTCCATTGAAGAGCGCATTCGAGAATGTCGGAAAGCCGGCGTCATCTTGATTCGCGAACGTCACGACTTCCCAGCCGGTGATCGTTTGATGCGTGGTGTTCGGATTAACGGTGACGACATCGGCGCGAGCAATCTCGGGGGCGATGCAGAGCGCTGCGATAAGCAGAAGGTGGCCGACACGTGGAATAATCAACGGAGTGGTGAACATCGAAATCGCATCCTCTAGAATGACCCATTCCAAATGTTATGCGGGCGCCCCTTTGGAATGTTCCCACAGATGCGCGGGAAGGGTGTCCGAATCGGAGCATTCCCGACCTGATCGGTAGTCAATCCCGCAAAAGACGCCTCCCAATCAACCGAAAGAGTGACATTTTCCTAACGCATAGGGGACTCTCACCCCTCCGCGCCCAACGGCCTTCGACGAGTGCGAGACCGAGGAATCGGAGCTGCGCCTTAGCCCGCACGCGAGCAGTCGAATAATTCAACCCGTCGATCGAGAACCGTCGGCGCCGCGACTCGGAGGAGACAAGTGGTGGCTCTCCTCCGAATCCGTCCCAACACCTATTCGCGTCTCGGTCGGCCGAAACCCGTGTCCACCCAGATCGAGTGTTGGGTTTCCATCGCATTCACCGACCCTTCCGCCGAGCGCTCGTGGTCGTCGTTGCCCTCGTAGTAGGAGATGTGCACTTCCCCCTCGCGCAGTTGAAGCGTAGCAACGAGGTCCTCCATCTGCTGGCGAACTTCGCTGCTGACAAACGCGAAGAACCCGAAGCGGATGTCCCGCTTCCGAACCATCGTGAGGCCGGCACGAGCAAGCGGGGCGTACTCCGCGTCTCCGCGACTCCATCCGTCCGACAGAAGAAGAATTCCGGTAGGGATGCCCTGCTCTTGGGTCTTCGTGGCGAGCGGAATCGCAACCGACAGTGCGCGGCAAATCTGCGACCCTCCCGCGAGGTGGCCGCCGATTCCGGTATGCCATCGGTCGCCCTCGAAGCGAGGCAGCAATCTCGGAGAAGCGTATTGCTGAACCACTTGCACGTCACGGTTGAACGTGACGAGCGAAGCCAAAGACGACTCCGGAATCCGCCTCATGAACGCATTCAACGCGGGAACGATGCGCGCCACTCTTTGCATGCTGGAACTCAGGTCCAGCAAAAGCACAAGGTGACCTTTCGGAACAAACTCCGCCAGACGCTCAATCCCAAAGCTCTCTTCCATGAGAGTCTCCTTTCCGGGGATAAACCCCAAACCTTCCCTCGACGGGTTGAATGATCTCTCGAACGCAAGAGGCCATTCAGTCGAGGGGAGTCTCACCAATGTGATTTTGAGAGAGAGCGTGTTGACCAGTGTAACAAGCGCCAAGAAGTTAATCACCCCACCTGAGGTCACATTCAGATCGTGGGGCACAATTCTCCCTTTTGCATTCGTTCCTTCGGTCGCTCCGAGCCACGGGACCCGAGGCGAGACAGTCGACCGCCCGGATGGTATAATCCGGTAGGGCTCGCGCTCTCAGGCCGGGCGTCTTCGTTCAACGGTCTTGCCGCTGGTTAGTGGTATGTCATCCTGGAACTTCAAGAGCAGTAGCTTCGGTTCATCGTCTGGATGGGGCTCCTCTAAGCGTGGTTCGAGTCACTTCTCCCTTCCCAGAAAAGGGACGAGCTGGCACTTCTCAACCCCGAAGCCGAAAGGCACGAACTCAAAGCGCTGGGGCTTCGATCCCGAGCGCGACAAGGTGAGCAACCTTGAGCGAAGAAAGAAGTGGTTTTGGATCTGGTAGCCACGCAGTTACACAGCGCACCGTAGACCTTTCATGGCCAAGCTCTATTTCAGATACGGCGTCGTCAGCAGCGCAAAGACCTTGAATCTGCTCGCCGTCGCGCACAATTACCGAACTCAGAATCGCAACGTGCTGCTCTTGAAGCCAGCGTTCGATACGCGATTCGGCGCAGGCGAGATTCGCTCCCGCGCAGGTCTTGAGATGAAGGCAGACGTCCTCGTCGATCGCGAGACCAAGTTTGAACATTCGCTTTTCAAGGACATGAGTTGCGTGCTCGTTGATGAGGCGCAGTTTGTGAGTGCTTCGGTCGTCGACCAGCTTCGAGTCATCTCGATTGATTTGAATATCCCCGTCATTTGCTACGGCCTACGCGCGGATTTCCGGGGGGAACTCTTTGAAGGGTCGCGTCGACTGCTCGAGATCGCAGACTCCATCGAGGAGATTAAAACGACCTGTTTCTTCTGCAACAAGAAGGCGACCATGAACCTCAAGCATGTCGATGGTCGTGCGGATCTCGGTGGCCCTTCGGTGCAACTCGGCGCAGAGGAGAAGTTCTATCCCGCGTGCTACGCGTGCTATCGCGAGAAGCTCGCCGCAGTCGGCGAGACCGTGCCTTAATAATCCCAAGTCCGCGCTTCTCGGCCAGACAACCTTCCAACGCGAGGGAGTTGGATGCGGCGGAGAGAGAGTTCAGCGCGACAGAACCAAACCAACAAATGAGATCCCGCGAACGAATTCCGCGCGGGAGCTTACAGCCTCGTCATGAATACACACCGCGGGTAAGGCGAATCGCTGGCGGCGCTCAAACGGAAGGAAAGGGTCATTATTCGACGCGGGAGGGGAAAATCCAGGACCAACGTCAGGAGAGCCCTGCTTCATTCTAAGCTGCACGTACGAGCAAGCAGCTCATCTCAATCTGCCCCGTACGGGAGAACCGGGGACGAAGAACCGGGGACGGAGCCTGAGGGCTCCCCAGAAAAAGCTGAGTGTTGGTACGGAGATAGTGAAAAAGAATGACGT
>JADYYL010000021.1 GCA_020853655.1 Deltaproteobacteria bacterium | reverse complement strand
CGCCTCGTTCCAGGACGTTTCGCGTTCGAACATCGGACGCATATCCGGAAGCAATCAACACGCGAACTTCGGGATTGAATTTCTGCAGTCGGAGGAAGACCTCGTCTCCCCCCATCTGCGGCATCATCATGTCGAGGATCACGAGGTCGAAGCGCTTCGTTCTGCGCTCGTATTTCTCGATCGCCTCCCGTCCACTCGTCGCAACATCCACCTCGTATCCGAGATGTTCGAGGCTCCGCTGGAGCACGGTCCGCACAATCTCCTCGTCTTCTACTATAAGAATCGATTCTTTTCCAGATTGCGCCCCGAGCGCCTCGGCGCCGAGGCCTTCGCGCTGGACGGCGTAGAGCGGGAGCATGACCTGGAATGTGCTGCCTTTGCCCTCGACCGTCTCGACGCGAATCACGCCACGGTGAATGCGAACCAAAGAGAACACGTTCGCGAGACCGAGGCCGGTCCCTCGCCTCTGCTTCGTCGTAAAAAACGGTTCGAAGATCTGGCTCTGAATCTCCTGACTCATGCCGATTCCGTTATCCCGGACCGTGAGTTGAGCGTAGTCACCCGGCAGAAGATCTGGATCCCGTTGAAGCGTCACGCTTCGGAGATCGATCGCGATCCGTCCACCTCGCGGCAAGGCATCTGCGGCGTTCACCGCGATATTCATAAATATCTGTGAAAGCTGGTTCTCGTCTCCGAAGACGTAGATGTCCTTCATTCCCTCCTGGACATCGAGCTGAACATTCTTCGGGAGCGAGCCTCGGAGCAGATTGATTCCCGAAGCGACGACCATACTCACGTTGACCGGCCGTTGTTTCGCAGGTGACCCTCGCGCGAAGTCGAGCACCTGATTTGCGATCGCGGCGGCGCGCTTCACCCCGTCCTCGATCGTCACAAGCGAGTCGTGATTTGATCCGGTGTCGTCGAGCGCAAGCTTCAGAAACGACACATGTCCTAAGACGCTCGTCAGAATATTGTTCAGGTCGTGCACGATTCCGCTCGCGAGACCGCCGAGCAAATTAAGCCGCTCTTCGCGCTTTTGATTCGAGTCGCGAGCCTTGGGATCGAAGAGGAACAGAAATCCGAAAGTCGACCCGCCAGCGTCGCGCAGCGCCCGGACGTCCACGAAAAACGAGGCGCTGTCACGAGAAGCGCCGCCGATGAAGCAGTGACCGCTCCATTCCCCACCATGCGAGAAATCCTGGCGCGACGGCATGATGTCGTCCTTCTTCGCGGGAGCAAGCGCGTTGAAGAGATCCCCTGAGTGCTTGGGGAGATATTCATGAAAGACCGCGTGGGCCTGAGGCGACGCGAAGATGACAGCACCCTTCGTGTCACAGATGGCGAAGACCGAGCACGTCGTCTGGAGCGCTGCGAGAAGGAGGTTCGGATCGGCTGATTTTTGCATCGGTACTAATTATCCCCTTACGCTCCCGTAAAATTCACACGGCAACAGAGGCCTCACAAGAGAAAGTCTGAGGGCGCGCTCGCCACCGCCGGCCCAACAATACCGAGCGATGGGGCGACCACCCGGAAGCGCGGCGAAAAGCCACTTCTGCGCCGAGGGTGAAAAAAGACTACAGGAACGACCCATGTGCCACTCCCATTCCTCATCGGCCGCTCGTCCTCGACTTAATCAGAGCGTCCTTCAGATAAAACGCGATCGGCAAAAAGCGCCCGCGCCGTAGGTAAAACGTAGCAGGAGTACACACTCTGATCGGCGGAAACTCCATACATCCACCGCCGAGGATCAATCATAATTCTAGTTGCACAGACGTTCTTATGTTCATAAGCCTTGCAATACAGGGCACTTGCGCCTTGTGCAATGAGCTTGACCGGAGTATTCCCGCAAGGGACAGCGGGAACGTGGTCTACGTTTTGCTTTCTCTGCTTTGTCGTTACTGCTTTGAGCACTTCCGAAGGTGAGCTGTCGCAGTTCCCCTCGGTGCATTCGAATAGCGAGCCGCGACGGGAGACGGAGTGAGAATAAAACGACACTCAGTGAGCAGGTAGTTTCACTGAGTGTCAGGCATTCGGCCAGACAGCTTTCCGCAACGTTTGCCAGTCGATGGTGGCGAAGTTTTGAGCAGTGTTCGTTTTTCTGAGTGCCCGTGATTGCTGGGTCCTTTTTCAGGTTCCGAGCGAAGCGGCGGTGTTGAGAGGGAAGGCGAGTTTGCGAATGGCGTTCGCAGTTACGTGGTGATTGTTGTGAACGAGCTGTTGGACGTAGTCGCGATATGATTTCGCGGGGGGTGTGAATTTCTGAGCGTCAGGCGGAGCTGGTGGTGCCTGAGGCGGATGACGTGCGAGAGGATCTCAGACAGGAGTGAGGAACATGGCTCAATTGCAACGCGGCGTCGTGAAATGGTTTAACGACGCGAAGGGTTTCGGTTTCATCGAGCACGAAACGGGGCGCGACGTATTCGTACATTACTCGGTGATCGAAGCCGATGGATTCAAAACGTTGAAAGATGGTGAAGTCGTCGACTACGAGCTGAAGGAAGGAGACAAGGGGCTCCACGCAGCACGGGTACTTCGTACGAACCCACCTCCCGCGGCTGCCAAAAAGGCCCCAAAGAAACTTGGGTTCTCGAAACCGTCTATTGACGGCGAAGGCGGCGACGACCTCGCTGAAGAGCTCGACGAAGACTTCGAGGAAGAAGAGGAAGAGGAAACAGACGCAGCGTCGACCGACAAAGTTCTGTAGTCTTCACGTCCTCGTATCGAACCCGGGTGGATGTTTTTCACATCCATCCGGGTTTTCCGATCGCTGGACCTCTTCACGTGAGATTCCTTCACGTGCATCGGGCTCCCTCTGGAAGAGTTCCCTCTGCGCCCACCGGTCGCCCCTCCCTCCCCGCTCAGTCCACATCTTCACCCCAGGTCATATCCTCTCAGCTGCATACTCTTGAGAGACAGCCCCAACCACAACCGTCCGAAACTACTCAAATCTGTATGAACTGTGGTATAAAACCGCCTCACAGCGCGCGCGGAGGAATACTGACGCGCGCCTCGAGCGGTTACCTGAGCGGGTCTCAGCGATCGCCCGGCGTAAGTTCAGAGATGCATGGCCACAAAACGTAACTCCATTCCTTGGAAACTCATCGTCCGCGTGACCGTGAGCGCCTTGTTGATTTACGTTGTCTCGCGCCAAATCAACATCATGAGCATGCTCTCCGTGGTGCGAACCATTTCGCTCGAGATGATGTTCATGCTGATCACGCTCTATTTCGCGTCTCAGATGATCAATACCTTCAAGTGGCGGAT
>JADYYL010000020.1 GCA_020853655.1 Deltaproteobacteria bacterium | reverse complement strand
GGTTCAAAGCGTCGATGCGATTCTGAAACTGATCGGATTGCAGCACCGTGTATCTTGTTGTGATCGAGAATCTCTCGTCGGTCTGGTGAATACGCCCCTGTTCCAGTAAGCGGTTCAACGCTGCTTGGATACTCGATTCCTCCCATACGGAGAACTTTCGGAGGATCTGCGCCGCGGTGGGCTTCTTCGCCGCGATGTACTCCTCCATCTCGCGGGTCAGACCGACCTCGCGTTCGGATGCAAAGAAATCAGTCTTCAGTCTTTGCGCGAGGCTTCGTATGTGGCGATCGCTTTGTCCGAAGTACTCGGCGATCTCCTTTTGTGTGCGACCTTGCTTGGCGAGGTGTTCGAAGTATGCGAGCCGGAACAGATCAACGAGCGACTTGATTGGAATGCCGAACGCGGCAGCAAACGCCGCCGCCGGCTTCAGGAGGGAGTAAACGAGGCGAACCTGCATCTCGCGGAGCATGGGGAGACTTTGGAAAAATTATTCCTAAAAACACGTCTTTAGACGCCATTACGTTGAATATATATGAAGCAGCCTTCGAAATCAGCAAATTTTTGCGCTTGACTGTGGATAACCTCCTCGGTTACAACAGGAAAAATATTTCCTATCCGGACATTGGTGGGACGGATACGCAGATCGAAACCCCGAAGAGGAACACTTGTATGAGACCGATGATTCAGTTCGCCCTCGTCGTTGCGCTGTGCTTTTCCGCGTGCAGCTCCAGTAACGACGACGCGACGGAAACCAACATTACGGAACTGCCGTGCAATGCCGACGGAGATTGCCCGAAAAGCTCGCCCTGTGTTTTCACTCGAGATTCCGTGACACAGATTCAAAACGCCCCGTTCTGTAAACTTGAGAGCGGCGGATCGGCAACCGATACAATGCTCCCAGCAACCTCGTGCACTTCTGACGCAAACTGTGTCGAAGGGAGTTCCTGCCTGTTCTTCGTCTCTACCGGCTTAGACGCAGAGTCTGGCTTCTGCAGTATCCCAAGTTACTGCTCTCGATACTGCATGACGGGAGCAGATGAGGTTCGAGGTGAATGTCAGTCTCAGAACGACTGTGATTCCGATGCTTTCTGTATTCAGCTTCCCTGCGCCTGACGAGCAGAAGTTTCCCATATCGCACCAGCGTCCGGTGCGACCGAAGGCACCGAACGAGCCCTCTCTTGAGGGTTCGTTCGGTCGCTGTCTAGAGGAGCGGCAGGGGGCTTGAATTCCCTTGCGGTTCGGTCCTATCCGCCCATGTTTGCTCCGCGACTTCATTCCCCGTAGGATTCGCCCCTCTCCGCACTTCTCTCTGCGAAGTGCCCCGCTCTCTTTCGCCCACCTATACCGGGTAAGCAGACAACCACTGGTTCTAACGGTGGTTTTAAGAGAGGAGGGACCCCGTGTCACATGACATCCAAGATAAAGTTGATCGGTCAGTAGTCGTCGGTCAGGAAGGCTCGGCTGCATTGTCTCGTCCGACGGTGTCTCTCAGCGCAGCCGCTATCGAGTTTGGGATGAAGCCTGGGACGTTCGTCAAGCTTCTCGTCCAGACGGGACTCATTTCGCTGCATCCGGAGCGCAACGGTCGTGTCATCTACCGCGAGGACTACCTCCGCGCGCTCGAGAATCCGGCGGTGCTTAAGCACAAGCGGGAGGATGTCGCGAACGCGCATCCTCTTGGCAGGTTGGTGACGCATCTTCGGATGAGCGAGCCAGCGCTGAAGCGGATCGTTCAGCAGAATGGGATTCCTGCTACGGTGCGTGGGCGAGTGTGGATTTCAACACTGGAGGTCGACGCGATCGAGGAAGTGCGAAATCTCTTTCCCCCGTCGCACCGCGCGCGCACGGTCGACCGTTACCTTGCGGTACGGTTGATCGGTTCGGAACTGGCGCTGGAGTCGCATCTCAAAGCGGGTCAGCTCGAACGGCCTAACCCTGCACTCCAAACGGATCGCTTCGATCTCTTCGCGTTGCTCTTGCTGCGGGTCCGGCGTGAGCGCGGACTCGTGGAGAGTGTCGATCGTGAAGTCTGCGACCGTGACGCGCTGCCGAAGGAACTCGTTCCGCTGGTCGCAGAAGATCCGGATGCGGCGCTCGCTGAATTCGAGAGGGCCCGAAAGACGATCTCGATCTCGGATGTCGCAGACGCGCTTGGTCTCCCGCCAGGGAGAGCGAAGCGCGATCTCATCACCACGCGAATCCTTCCGGCAAACACGTTCGGACGGGGCGCACAGATCTTTGAGGATACGTTTCGTTCGATGTTGGAAAGCGGCGCCCTCAATGCGTTTCGGCATCGACTCCCCGAGGGATATCTCCCGGTGCGAGAACTAGCCGAGCGGGTACGCGCATCCGTTCGTAGCCTCAATGACGTTCTGACGGAGCACGGTGTTCCCTTTCTCAACTGGGGAACCCCGGGCATCATGGCGTCGGAGGAGCCCCCGATCGAGAAGGCCTACGCGGTCTTCGCAAACGGGGGGCGGCTCCGCACGATCAATCAACTCGCGGCCGAGTCGATTCTCGGATCGGCTGCGGCCCTTGAGCAGCATGTCAAAGCGGGGCATCTGGGTGCTCCGACCATCGCAAGTGGGGGAGCACGTTATCCCTTGTTTTCGATCGTCCTCCTCCGATTTCGTCGTGAGGCCGGAACCGTTCCGGTCTTCGGCGAAACCAACGCCGGGACGCCACTGATCAAAGAAGAGGCGTTTCCTGAATTCGCAATCCACGGAGATCGTGTGCTCCGCGATGTGCGACCCACAATCGGCCTCGGCGCAGCGGCGGCTCGCCTCGGCATCGGCGCCGAGCGATTCCGTCGCGACGTGATGAAGGTCGGACTTCTCCGGTCGGTCTCGAGTGATGTCCTCCCGGTGTTCTTCAGGGATGAGTTCGAAGCGTTCCTGCAGACGGATCCGGCGCGCGATTTATCGCGCATCGGACCGGAGCTTCATTCGTCGCTCGGGTCGTTTGCG
>JADYYL010000019.1 GCA_020853655.1 Deltaproteobacteria bacterium | reverse complement strand
TCGAGGTTCGAGGCCATGGCCTCGACGTGTAACGGACGAAGGTCTGTAGGGAGCACTTCGGTGGCCTGAAACGCATTCTCCAGGAGAGCGACGAGTTGATAATGGAGGAGGTCGGCATCGACATATGCCGTGGCATCCTGTCCGCGCCACTCGAGGTGTGATTCCTCGAACGGTGGGTGCTTCTTTACTGTCTCGTGGGCACGCGCGAGCGAGCGGCGGAGTGATGTCGGAGCCGCCTCTCCCTTTCGATCTGAGTGGATGAGTACCAGGCGTTCGGTCAATGCCGCGATTCGCCACGCTTCGCGGCACACTGCCGCGGTATACTCTGGAAATTTGCCAATGTGAGCCTCCAGATGCTCGGGTTGTGCTGCGTACCGGCCGAGCAAGGTCGCGACAGAGATGATCGAGGTGAGGGGGTTTCCTACCTCATGGCCGAACTTGTGCACCATCGCGGAGAGCCGTTCCGGTGAACAGATGTCGGCGGCAACAAATTTTGGTTTTCCTACTCTCATGGTAGTGTTCTGCGTCGTTGAGACTTTCGTTGTATCCACCTCTCCGAAGCACCGAAACAACGGGTTCCGTTTTTTCTTGGCTCGGATTGTTCCTTTCGACCCGCGACAGTAAAGTCTGGAGGCTGAAGGGTGCGACGCAGTTGATCTCCGCTGTCGGGCCGATTGGCTCTCGAGGGTGAAACCGAGTTGCAGCTCGTCTGCCAGTCTCTATACCCCGATTCCTGGGAGATGGAACTGAACAACCTTTGGCGAGATGGGACAGTTGGCTTTCTTCGCTGACAGAGCTCGGTATCCCAGGGACCTATTCGTTTACAGGGCGTGAGTTTTCCCAACCGCGCCGTCTATAAGAGAGTCTGGGCGGATATCTTCTTGGCCGACAGAGAAGAGCGCTGTTACCCAGATTCCCGGGCGTATCGGGATGAGCCCGGTTCACCGTAGGCGCGGGACTCGGCCTCCTGCAAGAAATGACCGTTCGGGGATAGTCCCGTATCAAGCTCTTTGAGGTTGAGACCTTCGTGGGATTTACCGCCAAGTCGAAAGATACCTCGCCCGGAGTTCACATTGCTGATGGCCAGAGAGGTGAGATGAACAGCTCGAGCAACGCAGAGCGATCGACAGCCTCCGCGGTTGATGCGCCGCGAGGGGAGACATCTGCGCTCTTCTGCCTTCGGAAGCGGATGCTGCTCATACTCCTCCTGCTCACGATGTTTCTTCTCGTCGGGTTGTCCTCTGGGATTCGACTTGAAATCCTAGAACTCATCGCATTTCCATTTATTCTCAGCGCCGTCTGGTTGCTGCCGAGAGACAGACGAGTTCGCTTTCCTGCCCCTGTCGTCGCAACGGCGCTTGCGTTGTGGGTGCTGTCTGGTGCGTATTCGTTCGGGTTGTTCGAGGGGCGTCTTTTGCCATCGAGACTCTATATCTCTCGACTCGCAGGAGACGAGTATGGAGGAGCTTCAAAGCAGCTCAGCTCTCGACTCGCGCGTAGCGTTGACGCAGGCAGCGCGAAGTTCGTCAGCACGATGAACCGAGGAGTTCGGTCGACCGCCGAGGCTTTGGAGTGGCTGTCCACGCGCTCTGACGTTGCCGCGGTGCTGTTCGGAGCTGGTGATTGGCTCACTCTCGTCATGAATCCAGCTGCGCCTTTTCTCCCCCCGATGAGCGAGCAAGCTCTGCCCACCTGGTGGAAGGAGCTGGCTCACGGGTTCAATCTGTCGAACGACGTTCGGACACGCACTGTGCTGTTGCCCGGGACCAACGTGCCGCTCCTTCTTGTCCTCGTTCCGGAGGAGATCCGATTCCCAGTGGTCCCGAACGATGTGGCAGGCAGGTTTCTCGGTTGGTTTACCAGTGCCGTTCAAACCCCCGGGCAACCTGGCCCCGCTCATTCCGCCACCATTCGCGATCGAATGTCTCGGGCGGCGCTCGTCGAAGGAGGATGGCTGACCTCTACGCCGCGGAACATCGCATGGTCTTTGGTCGGGATGACATATCTCTTTGAGCACCTCTCGTCGCATGACTCTTCGCCACTCGCCTGTGCGTCCGACACCTATGAACGAGCTCGGCACGATCTCGTGGCTTCGAAGAATCCGGATGTTGTCCCGCTCATTCATAACAATGCCGCGGTTGCCAAACTTTTCAGCGCTGAGGATCGTGGCGAGATTGAACACGCCCGTGAGATACTCCAGAATGCTTACGGCTGGCGGATGAGAGACGGCACCGTCCCTCTCGCCGCTCGAGCCGCTTTCGTCAACTACATCTCGTTGCAACGGGCTGGGTATTTCGGAGAGAGAGCGGTCCCCCGAAGCGCGGTCATTCGTGAGGACCCGGCTTCGGCCGAACGTCGAAAAGCTCGGCTCGCCCAGCGTCGTCAGGCCCGCATCGCTCGTCAGGCGGCGCGCAAGGGAGTTCGGTAGAATCTCCCGCTCTCATGCGAGACGGGAAGAAAGATTTTCAGCGCTCAGTCCTTAACTGATAGGCACCAGGGCAGTCAGCGTCGGCGCGCCAGGGGATGCGCTGCCGGGATTCGAGCCTAAAGTCCGAACCTCATACTCGTCGGAAAGCGAGTCCCCATCGGAATCGAGGGAATTCGGGTTCGATGTGTAGACGAATACCTCGTCGCCGTCAGAGATCGTATCGCCGTCGGTGTCGGCGAGGGTGGGGTTCGCGCCGTAGCGGCGTTCCGCAAAATCGTACATTCCGTCGCCATCACGATCGGCAGGTCGATTCTTGTTCGAAAGACTCTGGAGCTTCGCGTAGGCATATGCGGCCATCCGATCGTAACCGCGCCCGTTCGGATGGAGATCGTCGGAGCTGAGGATGCCGGTGCCTAGAGAGAAGAAATCTATTGTCGCAAAAGATGAAATGCGGGAGTTGACCGAAGAGACCCATCCCTTTTGAAAATCCCGTCGAACTTGTGTGAGCTTCCCGACGAAGGGGAGCGCGCCGTACCGGCGAGCCGTGTCGCGCATGATCTTGAGATTATTGGCAGTGTTGGATGCATTTCGATCCGACTGAAAATAATCGTTCACCCCCTCGAGGATGATAGTCAGATCCGCGTCGTGTCGTTCCTGGAACTTCTCGCGTGCCCGCCGCTTCCCGTTTGCCGTTCGTTCCCCAGGGTCACCGAAATTGTTCACGCGGACATCCGGCGCAAGGAGACGGAACCTCCCAGGGTAGCCGAGGCGCCGCTCGTCCTTCGTGCCATAAGTAATCGAGTCACCGAACATGCTGACTTCGACTTGGCCATCACAATTCCAGTCGAGAAGCCCATCGATGTCTGGGCACGCAGATGCATCACCGGGGAGACCCGTGGCGACTAACGTGAGGGAAAGGGCGAGGCAGAGTCGCATAGACATCTTCGGTGGTGACGAAAGATAAAAACCGATAAGAATAGCGTTCATTATCCAGAGTTTATTGGAAAGATCAACCGTATGACCCCCGCGACGGATTCCGCGCAGATTGTTGAGGACGCTGTATTAGCGCCCTCAGATTCGGATTTTGTGCGTGATGCTATCTGGACACTTCTCGCGCTTGCCTGGGCAGGGTATCTCGCTGGACCGATCTTCGATCCACCGATCTTTGGCGCTCTTGTTCGGGGCAACTGGATTCTGGCGCGCCAGGCCTTGCCGACGATTGATACCTGGAGTCTTGCCGGGAGCGGCCTGACGATTGCGAATACGACATGGTTGTTCGACATCGTCGCGACATCCGTTCAAGAGCTGTTCGGCGATCGCGGCCTTGCGGGCTTGAAATTCTTTTCCATCTTGTCCGCCATCCTCCTCCTCGCCCACTATCTGCGACTCTTGAGTGGCGAACATTTTATCGCGAGGCTCACCGCGCTTGCCGCATCCAGTGCCTTGTTTTTTTCCGGTGGGTTCACGCCGTTCACATTTGCGCTTCCGTTTTGGATCGTCGTCGCAGGAGAGATCGCGACGCGAGCATTCCGTCCGCGCTCAGTCGGGCGAGCCCTCGGGTTCGGGCTTTGTCTCTTGAGTGCGCTGATCGCATCAAATCTTCACCACGGCTATATCGGCGCGGTCCTCGTTGGGACCCTCTCGGCGGTGAATTTTCGGCGTCGATTGGACGTGTTTGGGATTCTCGTCATACTGCTTTTTGCTATTGGCGCAGTGTGTACTCCGAACGCAGTGGAAGGGGTACTCCATGCGTCTGATGCCCTGCTCAATCAGCTTCAGATGGAGTCCTCATTCGCTTCTCAGGCACCACTGCGGCTGACGTTCCCGCAGGCGTTTCTTTTTCTGTTTCTGTTTCTCTCGCTCGTGCTGTCGCTGCCCCGGCGTTGGCCCATCGCGATCGCGAGCGGGGTCGCCGTCGTTTATCTCTCGAGGTGTTCGCCTTTCACCCAGATACGTGTTGTCTACAC
>JADYYL010000018.1 GCA_020853655.1 Deltaproteobacteria bacterium | reverse complement strand
AGTCCACTTCCGGTTCCGATCTCGACTATCGTCGAGGGATTCAGTGTTCGAACGAGTCCCGCGAGGAGTCGGTAGTGCTCGCCGGGCCAAATATCGGGATAGTGGGGCGGCTGGACGAGCCGTTCGGAAACATCGGAGAGCGAGAGCGTTCGCGCGTGTTCTGCGGCGTCAATCGCGATGGCGAGAAGGCGGTCCGTCGGACGACCCGGCTCGTCGTCCGCGGATGAGATCAGCGAGAGCTCGACATGTCGGGCTTTGATAGGAAGTTGGTCTGGGTTCTTTATCCGCATGGTCTTTTGATGCCGGACGATGCGCCGAGGCCGGAAAAAAATAGCGTCCTGACCGGGTTCTCGTGGGCGAGGGTGCGGACTGCCCTCTGTCGGCGTTTTTAACAACCCTGCTAGTATCGGCTCGACGGTGCAATCCTTACGTATGGCCTGCGTGTATTGGTCGCGGCGTTGTGGAGCAAGCTTCCCCGTCAAAGCATCTGAGATTGAGGGTCGGCTACCAGACGGAGAGAAATGAGGGACCTCGTAACGAGACAGTCGAGACAGTGGGGACGAGGGGGTCGACGACTCTTTCGCGCTGCTGTGCTCGCGCTCGCTCTGAGCATCGGTGTCGTCGGCAGCGTGGACTCCCTTGCCGAGACGCCTTCTCCCGAGCCAATCGACGTCATCCCGTCGATTGCCGAAGTCGCATCTGATGAGCCGACGGCAGATCCTTCACCGATCGAACCGACTCCTATTCCCACACCGGAGGAGATCCTACCGCTTGATGCGTGGACGGAGGTCGCACCATCTCCCACGCCGGATCCACCTGTCGTCGCCGAGACTCCCGCTCTTGAGTCGGAAGAAGAAGAGGAGAAGTGGGACATCCCGGGCGGAGCTTCCGCCAACTCCAAATCCACCGGCATGCTGCTGCCCGGCGAGCAGATGACCACGCTGAATCGTTCGGAACGCGCGCGATTTGAGAAGGTCAAGAAACTGCGCGACTCACGGGCGATCGCGCGTCGACGGGAGCTACTCGGATCTCGAGCCCGTGATCCGAGAGGGCCAAAGGAAGCGCGGGTCTGTTCGCTGAATTTGCAAAACTTTGGTGCTAAGCCGGAGTTGCTGCGAATCGTGAAGGCGAAAGGAGCGCGGGGGCTGAAATCGCGGGAAAAGGCGATTGTAACGGCGGTTCTCGATACGCAGTGTGATGTCGTTGCTATCCAGGGCATTGTCGGACGAAGCATTCGGTATGCGCGCGAAGGACTCAATACGCTGATCGAGCGTCTGGAGAAAAAGTCGGAGCAAAAATGGACCGCCGTTGTGGCACAGTCCGTCAAAGAGCTTGGATTCAACGGATTCCTTGTCCGCGGAACGGTCGATCGTCTTGGATCAAAGACACATCTCGATCTCGCGCTTCCCGCAGTCGGCAAGAAGCCGCCGGAGAAATTTGCACGCGCTCCCTTCGAACTCGAAGTGCAGGTGCGACGCAAGGGCGATGATAGTGTTCGACGGTTCCTCTTTCTCAACATCCACTTTCAGCGTTCCTTGACTCCCGTCTCGTCGGAAAGCGAATTGTATCGGATGCACATGGCGGAAGTGATCCGGGAGCTGGCGGTGGAACGAGAGCGTGAGGAACGGGCGCGAGATCCGGTGACGGCCCCAACCGTCATCGTTCTTGGCGATCTGGTGAGCATCTCACGATCGGCGCCGGGATTCGTGATGAGCGGTCGACTGCGACAAGCGGACTTTGAGACCGGCGGTGGGTGCGAACTCGATACGCCACCACCAGCCCCGTCGCCTGGGAAGAAGCAGAAGTCGAAGGAAGAAGCGGCTCCTGAAGAGGAGAAGCCGGCCCCCATTCTCAACGGGCTCGGGTTTCGCTGCTCCAAGCTCCCAACGCACCTGCGTGTGCTCTGGAATCCGCTCCTCGAGAATCCCCCGCCGGGGCCGCGGTTTGAGCGGTCTAAGAAGGAAGGGGTGCGTTGGATCCGAAAATCTCCTTCGAAAACGGCGCTTCAGGAATGGAAGGCGAAGCGAGCGCTCTCTTCGGGCATCTATATGTTTCAGGTGGATCTTCCCCTGGCTCGAGTGCAGGCCACGGATTCGTTGTCATGTAATGCGGGCGCGGAGACTCTGGGAGGATTCCCCACCCAGAGTCCGCTCGTTTGGGTGGATTTGAATTGGTAGGAATATGCAGAACGACTCTTTCGAATTTCTCAAGAAGCTCCTCGAAACACCCTCGCCGTCAGGGTTCGAGCAAGACATTCAGCGCGTCGTGAAACGACGGGTCTCGAGCTACGCGGATTCCGTGCGCGTCGACGTGCATGGCAATCTCATTGCCACCGCCAATCCGACCGGCAAGATCCGAGTGATGCTTGCCGGTCATTGCGATCAGATTGGCTTCATGGTCACGCATATCGATGATCAGGGATACATCTGGTTCAACGCCATCGGAGGGATTGACCCATCCGTGCTGCCCGGATCTCGAGTTACGTTGCTTGCTGCGGATGGGAAGATTGATGGCATCATCGGCTACAAGGCTGTGCACCTTATCCCTGCGCACGAGCGCGGCAAGGCGATCGAACTGAACAAGCTCTGGATCGACATCGGGGCAAAAGACGGGAAAGAAGCGAAGGCAAAGATCTCCGTCGGCGATGCCATTGTGTATCACCCGGGAATATTGAGACTCGGCAAGAACATCATCTCCTCGCCCGGCTGCGACGATCGAGTCGGGGTGTATGTTGTTATGGAAGCGCTCCGTCTCTTCAAAAAAGAAGCCCGCGCGCGGAAATCACCTGTGGCTCTCTATGCAGTGAGCACTGTGCAGGAAGAGATTGGACTGCGCGGCGCAAAGACGTCGTGCTACGGCATTGACCCCCTCGTCGGGATTGCGGTCGACGTGACTCATGCCTCCGATTGCCCAGGTGTTGATGCGAAGCAGGTTGGAACCGTGAAGATGGCGGGCGGTCCGTCGATCGCGCGCGGCCCAAACATCAATCCCGAGATTGAAAAGCTGCTCGTGGAGACCGCGAAGAAGAAAAAGATCACTGTGCAGATGCTCGCCGCTCCGGGAGCGACGGGGACTGACGCGAACATGCTTCAGGTCTCTCGTTCAGGAGTCGCGGCGGCTCTTGTCGGGATTCCGAACAGGTACATGCACACTCAGGTGGAGACGATTGATCTCCGCGATTTGGAGAGCGCTGCGAAGCTCATCGCCGAAACGTGTCTCCGGATTACCAGCCGGATGGACTTCATCCCGAGCTAGTGCTCTGACAAGGAATTGATAGGCGAACTTGGCAGTGCACTCGTTCTTGTCTCTTGCCTGCTTTGAACGAAGTGATGGGCGTGTCTCACAGATTTCCCGCTTCGCGGGAAATTCAGAAACAACACCCATGACTGAGTTGTCGCAGCACTAGGGTGTCAGTCCAGAGGGCCGGCGCGGACATGGCTTCCGTACCGGGTCGGATGGTTGAAGGCGACGCGCCCTCATTTCGTCCAGGTCTCGTCTCAAGACGCTTGCCGCCAGCCTGCCATACCGCTGCTCGAGTCATCGGGAGCCGGGGGGCGCCCCGTCTTCCGCCAACCCCCCGTTTATAGTAAGAATCGGTCTCATTCGGAGACCGATTCACATGAAGACCGGCTGGTGCGGAAACGCAAACTCGAAACCGAACATTGCGGCCGGTGACGATCACTTCCACGACGAATGCGCTCTTGTTGGCGTTTGGGGAAACCCGGAGGCCGCCAAGCTCTGCTATCTCGGGCTCTACGCACTCCAACATCGAGGCCAAGAAGGCGCCGGGATCGTCTCGTGGGACGGCGACCAGATGTGCGGTTGCAAGGATATGGGACTTGTCGCCGACGTCTTCGACGAGGAATCGCTCCGAGGTCTTGTCGGCTCTTCTGCGATCGGGCACACGCGCTACGCGACCTGCGGCAGTAAGGATTGGCAGAACCTCCAGCCTTTCGTCGCCAACCTGCTCGAACACTCCTTCGCCGTGGCGCACAACGGCAACCTCGTTAATTCGCAGGAACTGAGAGCGCAACTCGAACATTCAGGAGCAATATTCTCCTCCACCTCTGATACGGAGGTGATCCTTCATCTTGTCGCGCGCAACAATACGGGGACAAACATCTCCGCGGCGATACGAAAGGCCCTGACGGAGGTGAGGGGAGCCTATTCACTCGTCTTTCTCTGTCAGGACACACTTGTGGCGGTGCGGGACCCATACGGAGTCCGTCCACTGTCCCTTGCGAAGCTAGATTCGGGCTACATGGTCGCGTCCGAGTCTGTCGCCTTTGATCTCGTGGGTGCAAAATTCGAAAGGGAGTTACTCCCGGGTGAGATCGTCGAGATCATGTCGAACGGAGAGATACGTTCTTCGTTCGTCTCCGAAATGCGCGACTCTGCATTCTGTATTTTCGAACATGTCTATTTCGCTCGGCCGGACTCGTTTCTGAACGGTCGCAACGTTTACGAAGTGCGGAAGCGCCTCGGTGCGGAGCTTGCCAAAGAGTGCCCCTCCGACGTCGACCTCGTCATTCCGGTACCGGATTCAGGTGTGCCCGCGGCACTGGGGTACGCTGAAGAGAGCAAGGGGCGATTCGAGTTCGGCCTCGTGCGAAATCATTACGTCGGCCGAACCTTCATCGAACCTCAACAATCGATCCGTGACTTTGGTGTGCGCGTGAAGCTCAATCCGAACGGAGAGATGCTTCGTGGTAAGCGGGTCGCCGTCGTTGACGACTCGATCGTGCGCGGCACGACGTGCCAGAAGATTATCGCCATGGTCCGGAACGCTGGAGCGAGCGAGGTTCATTTCCGCGTGAGCTCTCCACCGACCGTCGGGCCGTGCTACTACGGTATCGACACGCCGACGCGCGACGAACTCGTGGCGAATCGGTTTCAGCACGATCAGATCCGCGAGTTTATTGGTGCCGATACGCTCGGCTATCTTTCGCTCGAGGGAATGTATCGAGCGGTGCGCGGGGAACGTAAACAATATTGCGACGCGTGCTTCTCGAATGAGTATCGGCTTGGCACGATTCCTGAAGCATCGCCTGATCGTGGCGGCGATGGGTCGAGCTCAAATGT
>JADYYL010000017.1 GCA_020853655.1 Deltaproteobacteria bacterium | reverse complement strand
TTCCTGCTCCCGCGACTTCTGTGTGTCGACCTGCTGCTTCAACGCGGCAAGTTGCGACTCGAACTCGGTGAGCTTTGTTCCCGACGTTTCAGCCTTCTTCGTCGCTGCCTCGAGTGCCGCTTCCCGCTCACTGAGCTTGTCCTGGTATTGCGCCAAAGAAATCTGTAGCTCGCGGCGCGTCTGCTCCTCTTCGCCTCGCGCAACTTTTGAGGTGTTCGATTTCAACGTCTGCTGCAGCGTTGCAATCTGTTCGCGAAGCGGGCGGGTTTGTGATTCGTAATCGCACGACGCCCTCGTCTGGGTAAGCGCCTGGGATGCGCGAAGCTGATTCTCGAGCGCGCTCAGTTTGCTTTGATACGAGTCGATCTCTGCTCGACAGGTATCGACCCCCTTCGCCGCGGGCATCGCCCCGGCGGCTTCTGCTGCAGCTCCCGGACGAACGGTCGTGACGACGCCCTTTCCTTGAGAGAGGAGTGCGCGATCTTTCTCCGCCAGCTCGAATTCGAGAGACGTGATCTGCCGATTGAGTTCGTCCACCGTCACTTGCAGTTCGGCCATCTGGTCGACGAGCTGGAGCCCTTGGTCATCGACTCGAAATGCCTTTCCATCGGCGAGACGTCCGAAACGCTTCTCGTCTGCGGACGCAGAGAAGGCGGTGAAAAGGGCGAGACTGAGAACGATGGACTTGCGGCGCATAGGAGACACCAATGGAAGTTGTTGCGCGAGGATAAGACCATGGTTGAAAACCTCCCCGCAAGGGAAGGGCGAGGGCCTCCTCGAGAGGCAGAGAGCCTTCGGGCGGCGATTCGCAGTGTCGAGATCGT
This sequence comes from Deltaproteobacteria bacterium, assembly GCA_020853655.1. GTDB lineage: Bacteria > Bdellovibrionota_C > UBA2361 > SZUA-149 > JADYYL01 > JADYYL01. The sequence goes on along the minus strand of JADYYL010000017.1, from coordinate 3,474 downwards.
TGAATTGGCAACAAATCGAGGTAGTTACCTCGCGCATGCGAGTGTTTTGCGGTTCGAGGATATACTCGGTATGCCGAGCTGTGCTACAAGCGTCGGAGCGATTGCTTTCTGACGGAGATTTTCCTGTCTCATCAATCTACTGAGTCGCAGCGCAAAGGTCCTTCTATGTCGCATCACCACTCTCACCCACATTCGCACTCTCACGACCATCCCGGCGAGACAATGGACGTGTGGAAGGAATTTCACGAGAACGAGATTACGCACAGCGGCGCGCACCATCTCCTCGCGATTCTGGAACTCATTCAGACTCGCGGCTATGCACGCGTCTCAGACGTGGCGAAGTGCCTGAGTATCACGACGGGGAGCGCGTCGACGAATCTGAAGAGCCTCAAGCAGAAGGGATATGTTGAAGAGGACGACAACAAGTTTCTCCTTCTCACGGCTGAAGGGAGAGCGCTCTCCGAAGCGATTCTGTCCCGTCGAAAAATTTTGATTAGCTTTCTGACTGAGATTCTTGGAGTCAGCCCCACTCAGGCCGAGATTGACTCTTGCAAAACCGAGCACCTCTTCAGTCAAGAGACGACGACAAAGATGCAGCAGTTTGCGGGGCGGCATCAGCGCGCAAAGCAAGACTAGAGCATGTAACGTTTCCGCGTAGCGTTGAATGCTCTCGCAAACGCCAGGATGGCGTTTGACAATTTTGCTACAGAGAATTGTTCAACGCTCTCGTGCTCTGCAAGTGAGCCTATTCATTACTTGTCAGAGCACGAGCATTGGTCGAGAGAGTTCTTCGGAGTCGGCCGATGACGAGAAGCCGCTGAGCTGTCGGCGTTCGTTATTTCTGCTCCAAACGAGGATGTCTTGATTGCCGCTTCTTGGCTGTCTTAGAGGTCCGCGATCACCATGACGACTGTCGAGCCACTGCGCTTCGTGGCAGCTTCGAACGCACTCTTCCCCGTAAACGACACTTCGTTCTGCGAGATCTCTTTCTTCACAGCAAAGCGCGACGAATACGCCTCGTTCAGCGCCGAAAAGAACTCGGCGGCTTCAGCTTCCGAGTCCCACCGCGTTTCCCATCGAGCGGCCCTTTTTCCAATCGCGTTGCCCTGGAGGGCGTAGACGCCCGCGCGGTCTCCTCCCCATCCTGCCGCTGCGCGGCTCGCTTTCATGGGCGTGATGAAATTGCTCAATGCAGAAGAAATCGTGAACTCTCCGAGCACGTCCGAAGCCTCTAGCTTTGGAGGGAGCTCAAGCTTCGCCGCGAGCGACGGCGGAAGTGGATCTCCCGAGTTTGGCGACAGAGTCTCCGGCGCGTCAAACTGGGCCCAATCTTGCTCGCCATTGAGATATTTTTCGGGATGGAGAATCTGTTCCGAAGTCTGGGGCGGCTTTCGAAACGCCGCATCGATAGATTTGTATCCGTCCTTGCGGAGGAGCGCGTGAGCGAAGTTCATTCCACTCACGTAGGGGAACACGAGCATCGACTGCAACGCGGGAGGCGCCTTTTGCAGTCCGGGGCTGAGCATGATCCCGAGGATGTTCTGCGCCATGAGTCCTGAGACAGTGGCTTCGTCCTGAATAGGTCCTTGGCCGACAGTCGCGCGAGTGTGGTCAACCATGACCGCCGTCGCGTCGCCTTCGATCAGCGCGGCTCTCGCGAGTTGTCCATCGTTTGACGCCGTCAGAGGATCAAGGAACGTCTCAAGCTTGTAATGCTGGTCCTGGAGCGCGTGTGTCAGTTCGTGCACCGCCACGCCGAGTTGCATGAACTCCGGGATCCAGGCGGCCATCGCGTAGTACTCTTCCTTCGGCTCGTAGAACCCGCCAACCTGATCCGTATACAGCTCGACAAGTCCCGAGGCGTAGTCGAACTGCTCCGGGATCACCCCGATGAAGCGGAACAGGGCTGCTTCGCTCGCGAGGCGCTCCTGAGGAATCTTCTCGTTCAAAGATTGAAGGAGATAGGCTCGAACTTCGTCCTTCGTTCTGAGCTTACACGGGACCTTCCTCTTCAGTTTGAGCCCCCGAATTTCCGCCGAGATTCGAACAGCCTCGTCGACGAGGCTACAACTCGATTCCGCGACAGCGAGTTGAGCCGTGGTTGAGAGAGCGAGGATGGCCGAGACCAGAAAAGCTCTGAACGTCGAGGGCATAAGGGGTCTGTTTCTATTTACGTGAGCGCATACGCGAAAATGCTTCCGCTCGAGCGCGCTCAGCAGAGAGCCGAGCGATTCGAGCATCGGTCAACGCGAGGTCTGCGGCAGAGAGCTTGGAGCGAATATCTTCTACGTTCTGCGCAGAAGATCGTGCGTCGCGCTCGGCGGCATCGGCGTGTTGCACCGCTCGCATGACATGGAAGCTTTGCTCAAGCTCGCGACGCTCCTGCCGCGCGCATCCGAGCGCAAAGAGGAGGACGATTGCGACAAATCGGAGCGACCAAGTCTGTCGAAGAATATGAGCGGCGCGGAAGTGGTTCGAGATTGGGTTCGGGCCTGAAGGCATTCGTGTGCTCATCTCCGTCATGTGTTCGAGCTGCCTGATCTTACCGCGGTTCAATTGTAGACGTTCGAGAGGTCGCGCAATGTTGAAAAAATCCGGCGACCGCGAAGCATTTCAATTCATTAGATGTGCGGCTACTATGTAACGTTCGAGTTGCCTTTACAAGTAATAGACGGCCGAGAAGTCATTGCCGAATTGGCTCTTGTTCGTGCTGGGGCGTGAGAGGGGAGAGCAGTTTCCATGAAGGGAAGTGAGCATTGGTAGCGAACTCTGATACGCGCAGCTTAATTGTCGAGGGCGCCCGCGAGAATAACTTGCGTGATCTCTCGCTTCGGCTTCCTCACGAGGAGCTCGTCGTGATTTCTGGAGTCTCGGGCTCTGGCAAATCGACGCTCGCGTTCGACACGCTTTATGCGGAAGGCGCGCGCCGTTACATCGAAACCTTCAGCCCTTATACCCGCCAGTTCCTCGACCGCCTGCATCAGCCTGACATTGATCGTATTGAAGGTGTTCGGCCAGCGCTTGCGCTCGAGCAGAAGAATCGGACGACCTCTTCGCGTTCAACCGTCGGAACGGCAACCGAGCTGAATGATTACCTGAAGGTCGTCTGGGCTAACATCGGAGTCTTGCACTGCCCGACATGCGGGACTGCCGTTCGTCACGATACGCCCCCGGTCATCGCCAGTGAGTTGTGCGAGCGAGTCTCGGATGGTTCGAAGGGAACCATGTTCATCGCCTTCCGGATCGTGCGCAGCGGAGATGCCAGTCTCCAGTCGCTGTACTCCACTTTGCTGGCCGAAGGGTTCGTTCGAACACTCAATGAAGCGACGTGGGGCGTAGAGAAGATTGAGGAGTTGGTCGAGAATGCCGCACAAGCAAGCGTTGATGAGTTGCTTGTGGTGGTCGATCGCATCCCGCTTGATGGAGCACCGCTTGGCGCGCGCGAGAAGATCTTTCGATCGAAGCTCGTGCAGA
>JADYYL010000016.1 GCA_020853655.1 Deltaproteobacteria bacterium | reverse complement strand
TGAGTTCACAACGGGTCGAGATATAAAGAACAATCGACCGCCCAAGATTTACGTGGAGGAAGCATTCGTCGGATCGGCAGTGGTCAAGCCAATCGTTGGAGCGCTCGGCGGTCTTGCGATCTCTGGCGCTTCTGGCCTCCTTGGGCCATCAATCGGCGGATACTTCACCGACGGCCAATTTGTTGCGCTTCCAAAAGCCCCCATTGCAGACCCGGCGCAGATCCAGCAAGGAACGAAGGCTTTCGAGGAGCTCACGCGGGGCACAGTGACAGAGATTCGGCCGCACGGCTCATTCGACTTCCCGGAGCTCGCTGCAAAACGCGGTGATCGGACGCTTCCTCAGCCGGGAGCAAGCCAATCGTTGCCACCCAATACCATTCGAGGTGCGACGCAGGACGACGAACCCAAGCCAGCGCCGGAGCCACGAGCGAGCGACGATGCGAAACCGGCACCTACTCGTTCCACCGAAGAGAGTTCTCTCGAACGGACCCGAGCGTATCGCACCGAGGTAACCGATCGGATTCGCGGGATCCGCCAACAAGATCTCGCGCGCGTTGCCGAGCTGCTTGGTGCGGAAGACTTCGTCAAGGTCACTCCTCCTCGCGGTCCGCATGGGAGTGTCACAACTTTCGACGTCGAAGGATTTGTGCAACGCGAGGCGCGACAAGGAACGTATTCGCTACCGCCGGAAGCGTATGTACAGACTAACAAAGTCATCTTCCCCCCAGGCGCGGGAGAGATTCGAGCGACGGGAACCGGAACGGGAGTAAAACCGGCAGTCCTTGAGAATCGAACAGAATTCCTTTCTCAGATTCTCGCCGAACGGGGAGAGCGTTATACGCTCAGCGATGGCGTCGTCGAACCGCAGATGGTCCGTCGGGAAAGCTACCAGGTCTACACGCTCCCCGGATCGAATAAGTTGGTGTTCGTGAACAACGAGTCGAATAACGCGACGTTCATTGTCCATGGCTCCACAGACCGCGATCGTTATGCAGCGATGACGAAGTCAGAGCTCCGCGCGCTGCCGAAATCAGAAGTCACGGTCATTGATTTCCGCGATGAGCCGTCGTGGAAGGAGCAGGTTCGGAGTGCACTCAACCAGTCAAACGGAGGTGTAACGACTTCGACAGGCGAACCGCAGCGGATTGTTAAACCGAACGAGTACGCGCCCGAGGGGTGGGCCACGAAGTCTCAGTTAAGGATTATGCTTGGCCGTTCTGACGCGATGATCAGCCGAGAAGTAGAGAAGGAACGTGCAGTTCATCCCGAAGAGTTCGTAACGTATCGATACGAGAAGGGTCTTGCCGAGCACATGAGCCCGGAGGCCGCGAAGAGAATTATCGCGGCAATCGAGTCTCGCCCAGGCCCTGCTCCTGAAGGTCACTTCACCCTTCGCCAGATGACTCGTCGAACCGGAAGGGACGCTTCACTGATAAGCGCAATCGCGGAAACGCATCGAAGCGCGCATCCGGAATGGTTCCAAGATTTCGAGGGCGCGACTAAGAAGATTGAGGAGCACTACGCACCAGAACTGGTGGCGAAAATTGATGAGACCATTCGCGCCCGACCGTCAATGCGACCCGAGGGGTGGAGAACCCTCGAGGAGATGGCAACCGCAATGGGCTTTGGGACAAGTCGGATTGCGGAAACTGCAGCGCCGTACCTCAAAGACCATCCGGAATGGGTAAAGCCCTTCGAGAGCCCACAACGACGCATCGAGACTTATTACTCACCTGAGTTCCAGGAAGTCATCGTCGGAGCACTTGCCAAACTCCCTAGCGCTCCGCCGCCCGGAGCGCGAACGGCAACATCATTCGGAGCGGAGTCAGGTGCGAGTCAGAACTGGATATCTCGTAACGCGGAGCCGTATCGAAAGACGAACCCCGAATGGTTCAATCCATATCTCAACTCCGATTCCATCGAGCGGGAATATATGGAAGCACCGCTGGTTCAGATCCTCCGGAGTAGATACGACAGCCTCCCTAGACAGAAAGATGGATGGTCAAGCGTTACGTCATTTGCTGCGCAACAGGGAGCGAACAAGGCTCGTGTAACCAAACTAGCTGCTCCTCATTTGAAGGTACATCCAGAATGGGAGCAGGAGATGCGGACGCCAACTGGAGTACCGGCTTCCAGCTACTCCCCTGAACTACAGCAACTGATAAAAGCCGAGCTCAACGCGCTGCCATCAAAAGCCCCCCAGGGGTGGAAGACAGGACATTCGTTCGCGAAGGAGATTGGCCACACGCCGTTTGTCGTAGAGCATGCGGCAGAGACGTATCGATTGGCGCATCCCGAGTGGTTCAGAGATCACAGGAATGAATCTGGAAGCGTCCGCGAACATTACGATCCCGCGCTACAGGCGATATTGAAGGCTGAACTTAAGGATCAGGTTCTCCGACCAGATGGGTGGAAGACGCTCAGAGAGATTAGAGTCGAACTCGGAAGGAGCTCGGAGTTGGTCGAGCGATTGCTCGCGCAGCAGGTGTCACGACATCCCGAGTGGAAGAAGTCTTACCTCACCGAACGCGGGCAATTCCACGAGCATTACTCTCCCGAAGCGCAGCGCGAAATACGAGACGCACTGAAACAGTAGTGCTCAGTCGCTCGTTACCGAGGAAGTGCGCGGCCCTCGATGTGATTCTACGCCACCCGCTGGTCGCGCAATCTGCCTGTATCATCCAGATCTTTCCTCCTGTATGGACCTGCCCCGGGGAGTCAAGAGTCGGCGTTTGAAACGTAAAGAGTAGGATGCGGACATGTATTCGGCTTCGAAGCGCAAGCTTGAGCCTTGATGAGAGTCGCGCTCGCTGACCTAATCACAGACCCGGAGTCGTTCTCTCCGCAGAGGAAAACAGGTTTTCAGCGAGCCGGTCCTACCAATTGTTTCATCCTCCAATTATTGAGCATCCCGAAGAAGAGACTTACAGGACTTTGTTCGACAGCTAAGCTACGGCGTTTATCCGATTTGGGTCGAATCGTTCACTCCGAGCGAGTATTGCCCAGACGATGCGAGCGTTCTTGTTCGCTATCGCCACCGTGGCGCGTCCTGCTCCGCGCCTACCGACGAGCGAATGTATCCAGCGAACGTTTGGCGAATGCTCCGGGGACTTTCGTCTTGAGCCCTCATGATGGATCTTCGACCGATCCTCACAGAGGCGCAGTATCGAGAGCTTGAATCGTTCTATCGCGATCGGGGTGAGTATTAAGGGATGATCACGCCCCTGGGATGCTCGCGTCGAGGAAAGATCGGGGATCGGAAATCACCGACAACAGCTCTCCAGTACAACCACGCATCGGCGCCGCAGGGCAGAATCAACGCCTTCCCAAGTCCGCTCTGCCGAGCGAGGCGGAGACAAGTGTGCGTCACCGCCTCGTTCTCTTGCGCAGGGAGAACGCTAAGTTTCTTTGGACGGTTTGCTCCGAGTCGCTAAGGAAAGGTGCGGAGGAGGAGCTGTATCGGATTGAGTCGAACAAGAGCGTAAAAATGGCGGTCTGATCTTTGCATGGCCCCTCGAGGACAATTCCTAACAGTTCCTTCCTCGAACGAGCACCAACCGCAGACGAAGAGGGGAAACCATCAGAACTGTTAGTCTTTTCTCCATCACTTTGAACAGCCCGTGCGCCACCTGCCTCCGGGGTCACAGCCTCCCCAATTCGCCCATAACACAACTTTGGTTTCCTCTGTCGTTTTCGAGTGTTATGGCCCCGCCCGATATGTCATCCGGTTCCTCTTCTCCGCTCTCCGATCGCTCGAGTGAACGCAATCAAACATACGCCACAGCGGAGCGTGTTGTTCGCGAGCTTTCAGATGGCGTCGCCCGGGAGCAGCTCGATAATTCGCGCGTGCGAATGGGATTGGCGTCGAGCGCGATCAACGAAACCCGCCAAGCGATTGGAACTTTTGTTGGCTTCCTCGAATCACGCCCGGAGCTCGCAGCCTCGTATCAATCCACCATCGAGAAGCTCAAGGAGCGAAGCTCCGAGCTCGGAGCGCAACAAAAACTTCTCGGCGAGAGCGCAAAGCGCTCGGATCAACTTGCAGCAAGCGGAAAGACAACGGACGCAATCCTTGCCGCAGAACCGGCTTTCGCGAAGGCATCTGGAAACACGGTCGAAGGCCTCATCTCCGGCGCGAAGGAAGCGATCAAGGAACTGCAGCGCGGCGAGCGACTTCTCGGCACAACAGATCCTTCGATCTATGAGCGCTATCAACGGCTCTTCGTGAGCAAGGGTGTCGACTCCGCGACTTGGATGATGACACACGGCGGCCCCGAAGACTTTACGACTGGCTCAAACGTCAAAGGAGGAAAGTATCCCGGCGTCGGCATCCCAATACAAGAAGCACTCGCGGTCTCGACGCCTGCTGCGATCGGCCAAGCGATCTCCGTTGCGGGACTGATGCTCCCCACGCTTCGAGATTCACTCCCCTCGTTTGTTACAGACGCAAAGCCCATTGCGCTCCCGCGCACAAAGATCACCGATCCTGCGCAGATTACAGCGGGGAACGCTGGCTTTCACGAGCTCGTGCGAGGGACCATCACCGAAGTCCGGCCTCGTGGATCATTCAACTTTCCGAGCCTTAGGCCGGTCGAGGACCCGGTTTCACCAGGCTCTCCTGCCGCAGGCGAAAAGCGCCCAACGATTGACGGAGTTGGAAGCATGTCCTCCGGTGAGAAGGATCTCCGCCCTGTTGCGGAGCATCGGAGCGCTGACTCCAAACCACGAGAAACCAAGACCCCGGCGAAAACCCCTCAGGCATCTGCCCCATCCGCGGACTCCCCAGCTTCGACCACGGCTCCCAGTGCGAGCACCGACCCCGCGACCGCCGCGCTGGAAAAGCCCGCAGAGCGGGAAGCGAGCACCACCCGACGCACTCGCGAAGAAACTCGAGCTCGCCTCCAGCAGCTCGGCCGTGTTC
>JADYYL010000015.1 GCA_020853655.1 Deltaproteobacteria bacterium | reverse complement strand
GCAGTGCCTCGCCGGCGACTTCATCATCCACGTCGCCTTCGATGAAGATGACGCCGCGGTCTGACGTGCTGGTCACTCGGTATTCGTCTGTGTCGCTCATTCCCTCAGGCTCCTGTAGGGAATGCCCTCTCACTGGGGCATTCTCGGGCGTGATTTGTTCGCCCTATCTAAGGAATATCGACGGAACCAGGATTCTACTTGAGTCCTAGGAAAGACCTTGAGAAGCCAACGTTTTCTGTCGATTGACACAGGTGCCCGGTCGTCCGAAAAGAGATCGGGAATGAATCTTTCAAAGCGGAGCGTGGGTAATGTCGGAAGCTCAATCATCAACACCACCCGAAGAGTTTAATGGTCGCCTTTCGACGGGGAAGGACTGGACCGAGATCGTCGCGTGGGTCAACGATCTCCCGCCGTTGCCACACGTCGCTTCGCAAGCACTCGTGCTCGTCGAAGATCCCGACACGACGGCACAGAAGCTCACCAACCTCCTCGGACAGGACACCGCGCTCGCCGCGCGAGTGCTGAAGATCGCGAACTCCGCGATGTTTGCTTGTCAGCGCGAGATCACAACGCTGAACCAGGCGATCATGGTGATCGGATTTAAGTCGCTGAAGGGCATTATCGTTGCCGCAACGCTCCGGCAACTCAGTCGGAACTTCGGCAACATCGAGAAAATGATCTGGGAGAATTCGACCTGCACTGCGGTCGGTTGCTACCAACTCGCCCAACAGTTGAAGAAACCGTATATGGACGAGGTCTTCCTTCTCGGGCTGCTCCACGATCTCGGCAAACTCGTGCTCGTTCGACAGATCCCGAAGGAGTATCAAAAGATCGTCGATGGCGTGAAGAAAGGAAAACTCTTTACGGACGTCGAGCAAGACACCCTCGGCTACGCTCACGCGCTCATCGGGGCGCTGGTTGCGAAGAAGTGGAATTTCTCTCTCGATACCTGCCAGGTCATTCTGCACCACCACGATCCACTCGACGACACTGTCACAGATCTTCAAGAAGAGAAGACCGCCGTCGTCGTCGCCGCGGACCTCATCGCGCACCAACTCGGCTTTGGTCATCCGCAAGGGTACCCAGATCCCGCACCCGAGATGGCTCGGGCCCTCAAGCGAATTGGGGTTGCTGAGACCGAACACGAAGCTCTGCTCACGCGCGTAAAAGAGGCGTTCGACCAGCAAGCTTCGGTCTTTAACTAGACCTGATCACGTTTCTGCGTAGCAGAAACTGACACCTCTCGGTGTCGCACCGAGCGGTGCGACCAGAGATAAAGAGCGGTTCTCCCTCAAGAAATTCTTCTGTCGCCGAAGGCGTCCCTATGAATTTCTTGCTACACGGTTTCGAGCACCGCTCTAGCGCTATCTTTCTCAATGTCGGTCACAAATCCACTCTGATGCTCGGGCATCGGAGTGGATTTTTTGTTAGGTCATATCATCCGGTCGAAATTTCGAGGCATCCTCCGCGCGGTATCCGCGCGGCATGGTGCTACGACATTCGTAACGCAGATTGAAGCTGACTCGCTAGCGTCTGACATCCTATGGCGGCGCGTTCAGCGATCAGTTCAAAGCCGCTCCCGGTTGGGAGTGTCGCGGCTGAAGGATCGACAACAAAACATCGAGCGGATTTCGGCACCTCGTCAATCAATCCTGCCGCCGGATACACCGCGAGCGACGTTCCCACGACGACAAAGATATCCGCCCGGCGAACGATGCGCGCCGCATCTTCGATCAGGGGAACCGGTTCGCCGAACCAAACGATGTGCGGCCGAAGTTGACCTCCGTTCGGGCAGAGATCACCAAGCCGAAGCTCCGTCCCCCCGATCTCGAAGACCGACTCATCGAGCGTACTGCGTGACTTGCGAAGTTCGCCGTGGAGATGAAGCACCCGCTGAGAACCCGCCCTCTCGTGCAGGTCGTCCACGTTCTGCGTCACGACTTCGACATTGAAATGCTCTTCGAGCTGAGCGAGAGCAAAGTGGCCAGGATTGGGAGATGCGGTCAGGAGCGCCCGTCGTCGCTCGTTATAGAACTCGAGAACAAACGCCGGATCTCGTCGCCACGCTTCGAACGTGGCGACGTCTTCAACACGATGGCCTTCCCAGAGGCCATCGCTATCGCGAAATGTCTTGAGCCCGCTGTCGGCGCTCATGCCGGCGCCGGTCCGAAACACGATCGTCGGTCGAGTTCCGCTCATCAAAGAGAGAAGCGCGGCGGAGACGCCGCGCACCCGAGCTATTGTTGAATGTGTCCGGCCTTGGAGAGCACTCGAGCGCTGACGCCGAAGATGCGAAGGAGACCTTCTGCGTCGGCGTGGTCGTAGGAGCCGATCGCTTCCATCGAGGCCTCGTCTTCTCGATACAACGAATGCGGAACGTCCGTCGCAGCCACGTAGCTGATCGTCCCCTTTTGCAAGAGCACTCGAACGGTCCCGGTGACGAGTCGCGAGCTGCGCTCAATGCCGGCCATCGCCATCTGCGTGCCGGTGTCATACCAGAAGCCTTGATAAATCTGCTTCGAGACGTAAAGCGACAATGCATCGAACAGCTCGCGAGAGCGGCGGTCGAGCACGAGCTGCAGCAGCATCGCATAGGTGGTTCCGAGCAACTCCATCCCGGGGCTTTCGTAAACACCGCGTGACTTGATACCGACGAATCGGTTCTCGACGAGGTGAATGCCGATGCCAATGCCGTGCTTTCCCGCGACAGCGTTCGCAGCAAGGATGGCATCGAGGGCGTTCAGCTTCTTGCCGTTGATCGACACCGGTCGACCGTTCTCGAATCGAACTTCGACCTCTTCACCACGCTCAGGAGCGTCCTTCGCGTGAACACCCCTCCCTGGCGTAATGAACTGCGCCGGAGTCGCGAGCTCTTCAAGCTTGCCGGCTTCGTGGGTGAGGCCGAGCATGTTTGCGTCTGTGGAATACGGCGCATTCTTCGTAGCCTTCACTGGCACGTTGCGCTTCTCGCAGAACTCGATCATTTCGGTACGGCCGCGGAAATTCGCGAGGAACGTTTCATCGCGCCACGGTGCATACACTTCGAACTCTGGGGCGAGCATGTTGGTTGCGAGTTGGAAGCGGACCTGATCGTTTCCGCGACCCGTCGCTCCGTGACTGAAGACCTTGATCCCACGCTTGCGCATCTCACCGATGATCGCCTTGGTCGTCACATAGCGGGCGATACCCGTCGTATTCCAGTAGCGTCCCTCATACGTGGACTGGGACTGAAGAACGTTGAGACCGGCTTCCGCGAGTTCATTTCGCGCGTCGACCAAGACGTGATCGACCGCACCGCTCGCAAGCATCCGCTGCCGAATCAAATCCATGTCCGGCTCGTCGGGCTGTCCGAGATGAGCCGTCGCGCAAACGACCTTCACACCGAGGTCGGTGAGCCAACGGGTGATCGTGCAGCTATCGAGACCGCCTGAGGCAGCAAAAACGATGGTTTGACCCTTGAGATCGCTAGCTTTCATATACTTTCCATTCGAAAGTGGGAGTGAGACGCGAAATGGTTGGTATCACACCGACCGTGCAATTCCAACATGGCCGGAGGGAGATTCATCCGTATCGCGAGGAGCGGCGCCGTGAAACGAGGTGACGCGCACAATGCCCTGAGCACGGGAATTGAGCCGAGGAGCGCCGCGTTCAGGCGCTACGAGTCATTCGGCTCTGAGGGCGGGCGTTGAGACCTCGCTGGCTCCCCAGCGGGACTTGCGACTTCGTCCTTGCGCCCTTCCTCCGGGCGAAACTTTGAGAGCACGTCCCCCATCGTCTTACTGGGAAGGAAAGTAAAAATCAGGATCGCGGCTGTGGCGATGCCGATGAGCGCGAAACCGAAAAGGATGAAATAGACCATACCTGCAGAAGCTCTCTTCGGGGTGCGAGAAACGGGACCGATCCAGTATCACCGAACCTGAGTGCTCAGCGAAGAGGCACTATCGGTCGTCGCTCTCTCCTGTTTGTCGCTCTTTTTATCAGATCTCTCGAGCCTATAGCTATCAAAGCGATTACACCCCTTTCCCAACGTCGTCGAGTTTCTGCCCCCTCCCGTCATATACACATTGATTTTTTTACCCTCGGAGGAGAAGCTCCTGCTCGGATTCGATTTGAACGTCCTGCGTGGAGGTGAATATGTCGGCTGTCCTGCTTATATTAAGTCTCGCAATCCTTGTGCTGGTCGGTGGGGCTATCGTGACGCTGGTCACCGGCGTGATCGCTTATAACTCGTTGATCGCGAAGCGGAATGACGTCGACAACGCGTGGTCGCAAATCGACGTCCAGCTCAAGCGGCGTCACGATCTCATCCCGAATCTCGTTGAGACAGTGAAAGGCTATGCGACTCATGAGAAGAGCGCGCTCGAAGCTGTCATCCGAGCGCGGCAAGGCGCCGGGAATGGTTCCGGCCAGGGCGCAGCAGCGCAAGCCATCGCCGAGAATCAACTCACCGCCACACTCGGCCGGCTCTTCGCGCTGCAAGAAGCGTATCCGGATCTCAAAGCGAATGAGAACTTCCGAGATCTCCAGGAAGAGCTCTCTTCGACCGAGAACCGAATCGGGTTCGCGCGACAGCATTATAACGACTCCGTTGGCGTGTATCGGACGACCAAGGAATCCTTCCCAACAAACTTCATCGCGAACATGTTCACATTTCCCGATCGCTCCTTCTTCCAGCTGAGCGACCAGGAGAAAATTGCGGCTCAAACACCTCCGTCGGTGAAGTTCTAACACCTTCGAACGTAGCCCGCTGAACGCGGGCTACGGAGGCAAGCTCGCGAGTGGAAACGTTCGAAACTCACATCGCAGCGAACAAGCGCGCAACCGTCGCGCTGGTTGCCGGGCTGCTCGCACTTGCAGCGATCACCGGTGGCATCTTCGGTGGCGCCGTCTCAAACGGCGATCCTTCAGGGGTCATGGGCGGGGTCGTTGCGGCGTTCGTCGGTGCCGGGATCGGAATGCTC
>JADYYL010000014.1 GCA_020853655.1 Deltaproteobacteria bacterium | reverse complement strand
GGACCAGAACGGACACTTCATTTGTCACGGCGACATCGCGCCGCGGCGTAAAGGACAGATCGCCCGAGACTCCCTTGATCTTGGCACTCGCAAGACACTTGGCCAGTGCTTGCGGCTCCCAACCGCAACGCTCCGCCGCTTGTTTGACCAGGAAAACGTTGTCATATGCGCGCGCAGAATAGACGCCCGGGGACTTCTTAAATCGAGTCAGAAACGCCTTCGTAAACTCATTAGTCGCCGGCAGTGCGAAGTCGAATGCGATGACACCCTCGGCAAGCTCCGGACGGCTTCGAAGCTCTGTATCCGCAATCAACCCGTTGCTCGCATACAGGGGGAGGGTCATATCGGACTGCCGATACTGCGAAAGGAACGAGAGATTCTCCCCGCCTTGGAGCAGAAAGAAGACGACTGCATCCGGCGGTTCACGCCGCAGCCTCGTGAAATAGCTCCGAAAGTCACTCCCGCCTGGTGGAAACGACTCTTCCTTCAGTTCCTTCACGTTCCTCGCTCGGAGTCGCGCAGCGCATGAAGACGCGAGGCTCGCAAAGTAGGCGTTCTCTGAGTGCACGAGTGTCACGCGAGGGTGCTTTGCGGCGACGAAATCGCAGAGAGGCCGAACAACATCGTCGTGCGAAGGGAGCGTGCTAAACACCAGCGGACGCCCATCAGTCAGCGTCCGCGTCCACCCGGAGGCCGTCAGCATAACGACGCCAGGTCGCTGCGCGAGAGGTGCTGCACCCTCGGCAAACTCGGCCCAGTTTGGCCCAAAAACGACCGGAACTCGGCTGATCGTCGCAAGCTTCGCGAATCCACGCGCCGTCTGTTCCTGATTCGAGTTGTTGTCCTCGACGATGAGTTCGAGTCTCCGACCGCTGACACCGCCCGATTGATTGATTTGCTCAACGGCGAGGGTCGTTCCATTGATCTCGTCGCCACCCCACTCCGCGCCATAGCCCGAGAGCGATCCCATCGCGCCGAGACGGATCGGTTCTTCAGCAATGACCCCGAGGGGCGCGACGATCAACATGCCAATGAGGAGGAGACGTTTCATAGGAAGCACCTGGTGGGAGCAGGGGAGAAGGAGTCCGCTACTATTGTCTCCATTCCGGTGCCGACGGAAGGGATTTTTCAGGCGCTCGAAAGATGAGGGAGAGAGGAGCTGGTGGCGTCGCCATCGGAGTGCATTGCGCACCGCCGACGGCGACAAAACCTGACAAGTTCACGTGCGAGCACTCGAATTCGACTCGAGACTATGACACGTGGGGTTGATAGGCCGTCTGTTGGCTGAATTCGTCCATGAGGTGCCCGGCGCCCGAGACGGAACTCGCCGCCCGGAGGACGCGATCGAACGTGAGTCGATGATTCACTCGTGACGAAATCACCGCTGCCACGGCGCGCGCTCGGTGGGGTCGCAACCAAAGCCACTCGACCAGCGCGAGGACAACGGATGGAATCGCTGCGAAGAGAACGCCCTCGCTGAACTTGCCCGAAGTCCCCGCAACGGCGCCCAGCGCGCCCGCAGCCATGAGCAGGAACGACCAGATGATGGCGGTTGCACTCCGGGTGAAGCGAACCATGTCGAGCTGTTCGACAAGCACTTGGGCGAGCTTGCGCTCCTCCTCGGAGTCAGTTCGGAACTCACGTGTGACCGCTGCGTGCATGGCTATCGCGATAGCCATATTGACGTCCGGCATCAAAACCTCGCTTCCTGCCGCAATGCGGCGAAAAGCAAAACGGGTCTACCTACTCCTCTCTCACTCTGCATGGGTATCAGGGTGACCGGACGAACTCAATCTAGCTGGCTCCGATGCTCTTCCCGGTTCAACTCTACTCCGCCCGGATATGCCGGATTCATGCGTCACGGGGAGCCCATTGAGGCCCGATGTTCGTGCAACTTTCGGGCGACCAAGCGCGGTCCAGGGATGGGGTGGTACCGTTTCACCGTCCGACCCGCGAGGCGTAAACTTGGTCCCCTCGTTGGAATCACCGCGGTCTTCGGGGAGGGGGACCGTTTCACCGTCGGGTTCGGCAGGCGCAACTCGCCAGCGATCGCTCCATCCAGCGTCAGGCGACTCACCAACTTCCGAAGTGCTGGCCCGCTTGCGTAGCACTCTGAAAGCCGCAATCATCTGCAACAGACTCACGATAGACGCACTCCATTGCCAACATCGTTCAGGGTCGGAACTTCAACTGCTGTCTCTCGCGGAAATACAGGTCATGCGTATCAGTGCTCTGTTCACAGGCCTCCTTGTGCTCCCCGCGCTCGCCGTTGCCGAGCCAGTCAACGTGGGCGCCATCCTTCCACTCTCGGGAGATATGGCGTCGTGGGGCGTCAATGTCCGACGGGGCGTGGATCTTGCCGCGAAGAACGATCCGAACATTGTGACGCTCTACGAGGATGAGGGTTTCTGTAATACCGCGCGCGCCTTAAACGCCGCGAACGATCTTGTCGCACGGCGCGGCACTCGATTTCTTGTCACGGGCTGCTTGAACGGGACCAAGGTTATCACCCCTCTGGCCACGCGCGAGAAGTTGCTCATCTTATCGGGGGGACTATTGAGCGGCGAGGAGAAGCAGCCCGACGTCAGCTCGCTCCTCAGCCTCTCCGGACAGATAGCATCTGAAGGCGCCGAGCTCGCCAAACTTGTCGCGCAGAAGGGGCATTCAAAGGTGGCATTTGTTCGCTATGACGATGAGTTTACATCGGCGGTATACCATTCGCTCACGCGGAGCCTGATTGAACAACGTGCGAAAGGAGTCGTGCTCGACTTTCCGATTGCATCAGACTTCATGGATTTTAGTTCGGTATTGACGCGAGTTCGCCAGCAAGGAGCTGATGCATTGCTCGTCTACGTCGGTGAGAAACAACTGCTCACGCTGATCAAGCGTCGGAATGAGCTTGGACTCAAACTCGTGACGTATAGTGGCTATGTCATCGAGAGCAACGGATTCACAGACGCCGATCGCAAACTCCTCGAAGGGATCGTTTACGCGTATCCAGAACTCGCGGCGCCTGAAGATCCGGCGCGGATTGACTTCGAACGGAAGTATCAAGCCGAATACGGAGCGACAGAGCGACCAAACTCGAACACGTATTTTGTTTACGACGGAATCAACATTTTCCGGAAGGCACTCGAATACTGCGCGGAAAAGTCCCCGAAGTGCGTTCGAGATTACTTTCTTACGAAAGGGCCATTTCGCGGGGCATCAGGCGACTTTAGCTATACGGAAAGTGGCTTCGTCAACCGCCGCTTCGTCGTGAAGACGATTCGCAACGGCGCATTTGTTCCCCTTTTTCCCGCGACATAGTCTGCGTCCGCGCGCATCTGTGTTCATAAGCTCGTGGGTCAACGCGATATCGGATCTCTTCAAGACACATTCATAACCTTCCCAACGAGCGGAGGCGTCGGCCGATTGCGAAGTTCGCAACCTGACACCGACGCCTTCGCCATCTGCGCTCGCTACCCGCGGTTCGGATCGAATGCCGCGAGGCCCTCGTGCACCTCGTTGCTCGTCACCGACTGGGCCATGTAGTCGCCGAGGAGCGGCCCGAGCTTGAACCCCCCTCCGGTGAACGACGAACACACCCAGACGTGCTCCCTCCCAGACACTCGGCCGACGATCGGCTTGTAGTCGCTGGTCCATTCGTAGCAGCACGTCGATGAGCGAATCGTCCAGCCGACCTCCGGGAACAACGCCGTCAGGAACTGTCCGCAGCGGATCTGGGCATCCTCCCGGGCCCTGTAGCTGCGGACACCCGGCAGAATCTTGGTGCCCCCGGTTCGCTCGATGATCCGAATGTGCTTGCGGGTCTCGAGCGTTGCCGAGAACCCTCCGTTGAGCGCGCCGAGATACGAGAAGAGCCGCGCGTCGTTGAAGATCGGGAGCTCACGGTTCGCATCCACGTGGAAAACCGATTCCTCGGTCGCCCACATCGCGATTGCCGGATTCGAGGGGATGAGCCACGGGGTCCAGCAGC
>JADYYL010000013.1 GCA_020853655.1 Deltaproteobacteria bacterium | reverse complement strand
GCCTCGAGCTCTGGGTGACTATCGAAGTGATCGAGGATGGCGTTCTTGCCACGTCCGATCACGAAGATGACCTCTTTGATCCCGGAGTCGACTGCCTCTTTCACGATGTATTGAATCGTCGGCACGTCGACGATAGGGAGAAGTTCCTTCGGAACGGCCTTGGTCGCTGGGAGAAAACGGGTGCCGAGTCCGGCGGCGGGGATAACAGCTTTGGTGATTTCCATAGGGTTCGCTTGCTAGTGGGGGTCGTGAGTCCGCTATGCACGGACGTCAGTCTAATCCTTATAAATTTTCACAGTTTCATACTCCACATCACACCGAGAGTCTACACATTCCGCGTACTTACCTTTGGCTCGGGGGTTGCAGAATAGGCACGCCGAGGGTGAATCACGTGATCGGCAGACCCGACTCACCCTGCTCGTACGAAAGAAGGTGACGTTCGGCCGCCTCGACGGTGCATGCCCTGAATCTGCAGAGCGAGCATATGACGACCACCCGCTGCCGTTCAATTCGTGACGACAAACAGTGGGCAGACCCGAGATCTCGCCGTCAGACATGAGAGCGAGTATCGCCTGCCCTGCCCGAGAACCTGGACGTTCCGGGCTACATGCACACGAGAGGACTTGAGAGATGTACCCCATTCTCGTCGTTGAAGATTCCGAGGAAGTTCGCAACGCCCTGAGCGCGCTGCTGACGGCCGAGGGATACTCGGTCGCGGCCGTCGGAAGTTGCGAGGAAGCGCTCCGCTCGCTCAAGCACCTCGAGTATTCATTGATCCTGACGGATCTCCATCTTCCCGCAAAGAGTGGGCTGGACCTCCTGTCAGAGGTGCGCTCAATGGACGCGCCCCCGCCCGTGATCGTTCTCACCGCCCAAGGCACGATCGAGCACGCGGTGGAGGCCATGAAACTGGGTGCCCGAGACTTTATTTCAAAGCCTTTCCAGCCAGAAAGCCTCCTTTCCAAGATCTCCTCCATTCTCAGGCCCGCACAGCCGGCGTCACGCGGCATTCCGCGACCGGATATCTTCCGAACGAAAAGCCCAGCTGTCGAAGAGGTGCTTCGACAGGCAAAGCGGGTCGCCGGGCTCAACTCGTCCGTCCTCATCAGCGGTGAATCGGGCACCGGGAAAGAGCTGCTCGCGAGGTATATTCATGCGCACAGCCCGCGCCGCGAGCGGGAATTTCTCGGCGTGAACTGCGGATCGATCCCGGGAGAGCTGCTCGAGAGCGAACTTTTCGGGCACGAGTCGGGAGCGTTTACCGGAGCGACGGAACGACGGGTCGGGCTCTTTGAAGCAGCAAACGACGGATCGCTGTTCCTCGACGAGATCGGAAACATGCCTTCTTCGCTGCAGATGAAGCTGCTGCGTACGCTGCAGGAGTCTGAGGTGCGTCGAGTCGGTGGAACGAAAACCTTCAAGGTTGACGTTCGCGTGATCTCCGCGACGAACACGGATCTGAGCAGTGAAATCAAGGGCGGGCGCTTCCGCGAGGACCTGTTCTATCGACTGGGCGTCGTGATCCTTGCGATCCCTCCATTGCGCGAACGGCCTGAAGACATCCCTCTTCTGGCGGACCATTTCATCGAACGATTCGGTGCCGAGTTCAACAAGAAGGGCCTTTCGATCACGCAATCGGGACTACGCGCGCTGCAGCGCCACCCGTGGCCCGGAAACGTTCGAGAGCTCGAGAATGCGATTCAACGTGCGATGATCTTCTCCGACGGTCCCCTCACCTCTGAAGATTTCGACCTACGCTCGCCATTCCAGACGCACGTGCAGAACCGCTCTCTGCACGAGGTTTCCGCCGAGGCTTCGAAGAAGGCCGAAGTACAAGCGCTGCTCGATGTGTTGGCGCGCACGCAGGGCAATAAGCTTCGCGCCGCGAAGATGTTGGGCGTGAGTTACAAAACGTTGCTGAACAAAGTCCGGGACTACGATCTGGATGAGTCGAAGTCGGCGGCCGAGGAGCTCGACTCGTAGTTGAAACGTGCAGATTCGAGAGTCTTCTAGGAGTGCGAGTGCGGCCGGCCTAGCGCTCGCGATGGTAGACGAATTCGACGAGTTCTCGGAGAAACCAAGCCCGTTCACCGAATGGCACGAGAGCGATGTGCGCATTCCTTCGCTCAAGCTCAGCAGCTTCCCGCGCCTTCTCGAGGCCCAGAAGCGATACATACGTTACCCGCCCCTCTGTCGCATCGATTCCAGCGCTCTTTCCGAGCGTCTCTGAGGTGCCGGTGGCGTCGAGGATGTCATCCGTTATCTGGAAAAGGAGCCCAAGGCGCAGCCCGTAACGGCGCAGCGCTCCCCTCGCCCGTTCCGCTTCCGCTTCACGCCCCGCGCCGAGAAGAAACGCCGGCGCCGCGGCCGCAAACGCGATGAGTTCTCCGGTCTTTTGGAGATGCCGGGCTTGAAGCGACTCAACTGTTGGAGCGCTCTCGGCTGGGATGGCGATGGCAAGTCTCGAATTCTGCGCGGCGCTCAGGTCCCGCGCCTGCCCTTCACAGACGATACGGTAGGTCTCCGCGAGGCCTCCCGCGAGTTCGCCTCGTTCGGTCGGCGAGAGCGAGAGCCCGGTGGCAATGAGCGCTACCGCTCGAGCCGCAAGTGCATCCCCGGCGAGGAGTGCCACGGCTTCGCCGAACTTTACGTGCGTCGTGGGTTGGCCTCGCCGTAGCGAATCGTTGTCCATCGAAGGCAGGTCGTCGTGAACGAGCGTCGAGGCATGGAGTGTTTCAATGGCCGTCGCCAAGGCGGCGAGCTTCGCAGGCTCCACCCCACAGAGCTCCCCAGCACCAAACACGAGCGCTCCGCGCACCCGCTTGCCTGGCGCGAGAAGCGCGTATCGCATCGCTTCTCCAAGCGCGCCGCTGTAAGCTTCAGACGAAGTCTCAGCGACGAGCGCCGCCTCGACGGTGCCCACTAGATCTCGGAATTTGTTACGAAAATCGCTCTGCATACATTATCTGTCCCACGGTGGGACAGTCCTGGAACGGAGTTCCCGAGAGCGTTAGCTCCGGATCAGTCGGCGGTAGATCTCGTGGAGGTCGTCGTCAGAGTAAAAATCGACGACCACCCTGCCCTGGTCCTTCTTCCCCTTCCGACGTTGGATCTCGACCTTGAGTCCAAGTGTCTTCCGAAGCTCCTCTGCCACTCGACGGTCGGTTGCCGGAACTGCGCCACGAGCGGCGGCTGTCCCACCGTGGGACACCTTCTCCCGCTTGCCCCCTGCCCCGGTCATCCCTTCGAGCTGCTCACGCGTGAGCTCCTCGAGCTGTCCGATCAGCTTCCTTCGCGTCGCAGGATTCGTGACCTGAGCAAGTATGAGAACTTTGCTTTCGGACGCGCCGCTCGCGAGCGCTGCCTTCAGATCGTCCGGCAGCTCCATGATGTCCAAACTGCGCTGCACGTAGCTCTTCGAAACGCCGAGCTGGGCCGCCAAATCGCGCACGCTCATCCCGGACTGCTCGCGGAGCCGCACGATGGCATCCGCTCGTTCGAGCGCCGGAAGGTCTTCGCGCTGAAGGTTCTCGACGAGCTGCTTCGAGAGAATGTCGTGGTGATCGCCTTCAGAGGTGTCGATCACCGCCGGGATGGTCTCGCGCTTGAGCAGCTTGGAGGCACGATATCGCCGCTCCCCAGCCACAAGATGAAAGGTCCCGCCATCGCCCGGACGAACCAGGATCGGGCACAGCACTCCATACTTCTCGATTGAAGATGCGAGCTCGCGGAGGCTTTCGTCGGTAAAGGAGCGCCGTGGCTGATTCGGATCGACATCGATCGACGAGAGGCTCAACTCGCGATACGGGCTTCCGCTTCGCGTGCGCGCTTCAAGCGTCGGGCCTGCGAAGAGTGGGTTTGATTCGAACTTCAGCGGTTTGCGCGCCATGGGGTCCTGTCGTGTGTCGAGTTATCCGTTTGCAGCCTGCGACGCGCGTTCCCAGGAGGTGTCGACCTCCTCAGCGAGATTGGCGTAGTCTTCAGCGCCCGTGGATCGGGAGTCATAATCAAATATCGAGCTTCCTTGCGCCGGCGATTCAGCGAGGGCGACGTTGGAGCGGATATAGGTCTTAAAGACCAAATCCCCGAAATACTCGCGAACGGTATCGGCCACACTCCGCGCCAAGCGCTTTCGTTGATCAAAGAGGCAGATCAACACGCCGCCCACCGCGAGCGCTGGATTATAAGCGCTGCGCACCTGATCAATCGTATCGAGAAGCTGGCGCACGCCGTGCAGGGCGAGATATTCGCTTTGCACCGGAACGATGACGCGCGATGCCGCGACCAAGCCGTTCAGCGACAACATGCCGAGGGAAGGGGGGCAGTCAATCAGCACGTAGTCATACTGATCCGCGATGGGCTGGACAGCCTTCCGCAGAAGGAGCTCTCGGCCAATAACGCCGCCAAGTTCAAGGTCCGCCGCGCTGAGCAGCAGGCTCGCCGGCGCGATGGCAAGGTTGTCGCGGAGAGGAAGGATAACGTCGACGAGCTTTTTCCCGTGGCGGAGCACCTCATACATGGTCCCGCGTTCGGAGGAGTCCTCCTGCGAGATGCCATAGTGCGCGGAGAGGTTTGCTTGCGCATCGAGGTCGATGAGGAGGACCCGGCGCCCACGAGCGGCGAGGGCAGCGCCGAGATTCGCCGTGGTGGTCGTCTTTCCGACACCGCCTTTCTGGTTCACGATCGCGTATATCTTCGCCACTGCCGGAAACCTCTTAGTTCAGTACACGTGTACTGAACTAAGTACCTCACGCGATCAGCTGAGGCAAGAAACGAGACCGGCACTTCGCGGGCGAACCGCCTAGTAAAATCAATGGGTTACAAAGCGTGCTTCGTCGCTCGGTCGAGGCGCTTCGCGGCATCGAGCACACTTAGTTCAGTACACGACACTCAAGACCCAAACCGAATCTCTGTGCGATTTCAAGCGTCTTGAGGCCTTCTCATCAGCCAGCGCCGCTCCGTTATCGTGCGTCGAACTAAGGCATCGGACAAAGGGTGACAATAGGGAAGGGGAAGGAGCGAAGGTGCGAGAGATTTCTTCATGAGCGGCGGCGCACATCGGGGGTTGGGAAACCCACCGCATCCCATGCAGCCGCTCGTGCAACGAACCAAGCGTGAATCGTGCATCGAGCCTCACCGCTATCGCGCTTTGAACCGTAGTTCGCCGTGCATTGAAGAAAGGATCATCGTGCTTCGAACTGAAAAACATCGTGCTTCGAACGAAATATCGCGCTCTAACTCCTTGAGGTTCCTACTTAAATTCCCCTCCTACTACTGTACTTTCTAAAATTAGTACTTCCAAAAAAACTGAATGTACGGTGTACGCGCTATAGTTAAAGTTTGTTAAAGTAACGCTCCCGAAAACGACGGGGGCTACACCACGTGTGCTTTGAGCACACGACTGACACACGGATTCATGGCGCGCATTCGAAGCTCTGCAGAACTCTCGATCGCCTCGGCGGAACAGGCCCCGCGTGGGAGCGGTGCGCTCTGGGCGCCAGCGCGCGACGAGATGAACCTCGCGGAGTTTCCACTCGCGATTCTCTCCACGCGCACGAATCCCGACGTCAAAACGCTCGAGTTCCACGACACGCACCGGTTGAAGAGTGGCGAGGTCGTTCAGCGCGAGTGGATCATCACCGGCGCTGATAAGTTCGGACTGCCCACCGCGACGGATGACGACGTCGTGCTCGGACTCATCTGCCTCACGGTCGACCAAGGATTTCGCGACCAGAAGGTTTATTTCTCGCGCTACCAACTGTTGAAGATTCTGCGTTGGAGCACCGAGGGACGGAGCTATCAACGGCTTGCGCGCTCCCTCGACCGTCTGAGCGGTGTTCGGATCCGTGCGACGAATGCGTTCTTCGACAACTCCGAAAAGGCCTATCAAACCTGCAATTTCGGGATTATCGACGCATACGAGATCATCGATGGTCGGGCGGCACGCGAGAGCGAGGCAGCGGATGAAGGGCAGGGATCGAGCTTCTTCATCTGGAGCGAGGTCATGTTCAACTCGTTCCAGAAAGGCTTCATCAAGAAGATCGATCTGGACTTCTATTTCTCGCTCCGAAGCGCGGTGAGTCGCCGTTTGTATCGCCACCTCGATAAGCACTTCTACTACCGAAACACCGTCGAACGGCCGCTCTCGGTGCTCGCGTTCGAGAAACTCGGACTCGCCAGAAGTTACAAATACACTTCGTCGATCAAGCAACAGCTTGAGCCGGCGTTTCGTGAGTTGTGCGAGAACGGGTATCTCGAGAGCGTCGAGTATCGCGCCGGTGGACGTGAACCGGTGGTCGTGTTCCGCGCCGGTCCCCGTTACGAAGAGTTGAACGGCACGAAGCCGAGCGCGTCACAAAGCACCGCGCGCGAGCGCTCGAAGGTGGTGGAACTTCGCCGGGATGCGGCTCCTGAGTCGCCTGCGCCAGCTGTTGCGCCCAGCTCGAGAGTATCGAGTTCGAGAGCATCGAGCTCAAAAGTATCGCAGCCCGTTCATGCGGAGCCTTCTGCGCCGGTCGTTTCGCCTTCTTCCATTGGGACGCCGCCTGTCGCGACCAAAGAAGGAGAGGGGATTCGCATCGCGCGAGCGTTGGCGAGTCGCGGAGTCGCGGAGGCCCACGCGGTTCGACTCGTCGGACGGAAGAGCGGCGATGAGCTTCGCCGGATTGAGGAGATCATCGAGTACTTCGATCACCTCGTGAAGAAAAACGGCGCGGCGTCGTTTCGCAACGGTCCCGGGTTTTTGTTCAAGGCGGTTGAGAATCCGGACCGATTCATGATCCCGGAGCACTACCGAAAAGCGACAGCGCCAGCACCGCGTCGCGCAGAAAGACAGGTGTTCAGTGCGGCGACAGCACCTTCGCGAACGCCCTCCGCCAGCGACACCGACGATGAAGCAGCACGACGCACAGCGGTTGCGCAGATTCGCGCAAGCATCGACAACGAGTTGATTCGAAAGGCGGAAATGAGCGTGCAGAAGAAACTCGCCCCGCTATCGAACGTGCTTTCTAGTGCGAGTTTCCAAGAGGCTTTCGTTCGTTGTGTTGATGATGTGCTGCTCAAGCAGTATGGTAGCGCCCGAGCAACCATCCCGGCTGCCTAGTGCTGCGACAACTCAGTAATGGGCGCTTTTTATGGATTTCCCGCGAAGCGGGAATCTGTGAGAAACGCGTATTACTCAGTCCAAAGCGGCCAAAAGATAAAAACGAGTGCTCTGACAAGTGAGCCTGTTGATTACTTGTCAGAGCACTCGTCTCCATCGAGCGAGAAAATCGTATGAGCGCCGCTTCGAAGATCACCGTTGATGGTGATGGATCACTCTCCGTTCCTGATCACGTCACGATCCCCTCCGTCGAAGGCGATGGTGTCGGCCCCGATATCTGGAAAGCTTCTCGCGCTGTCTTTGATGCGGCGGTGAAGAAGATTTACGGAGGGAAGCGCGCGGTCAACTGGCTCGAGACGTTCGCCGGCGAGAAGGCGTTCAAAGAAACAGGGCAGTGGCTGCCCGACGCGACGATCGAGTCGATCCGCGATTATCGTGTTGCCATCAAAGGACCGCTTGGAACGCCCATTGGTGGCGGGATCCGCTCGTTGAACGTGGCGATGCGGCAGTTCCTCGATCTTTACGCCTGCGTTCGCCCAGTGCGCTATTACGAGGGCGTGCCGAGCCCTCTCCGTCACCCCGAGCGGGTGAACATGATCATCTACCGCGAGAACACCGAAGACGTTTACGCGGGGATTGAAGTTCGGGCCGATAGCGAAGAGGCGAGGGAACTCGCCCAGTTCATCGAGCGCCGCCTCGGCAAGTCACTCGTGCACGGAAGCGCAATCGGCATCAAGCCGATGAGCAAGTTCGCCTCGAAGCGGCTGATGAAGATGGCGATGCAGCATGCGCTGCAGATGAAGTGTCCGAACGTGACGATCATGCACAAGGGCAACATCATGAAGTTCACCGAAGGTGGGTTTCGTGAGTGGGCCTATGAAGAGGCGCAGGAATCCTTCGCTGGAAAGTTCATCACGGAAGAGGAACTCACGAAGACCGGGAAGAGCCCGAGCGACTTCCCCGGCGAGTTGATCGTGAAGGATCGCATCGCGGATAACATGTTCCAGCAGATCCAGACCCGGCCTGCCGAGTATTCCGTCATCGCGACAACGAACCTCAACGGAGACTACCTCTCCGACGCGCTCGCAGCGATGGTCGGCGGTCTTGGCCTCGCTCCCGGCGGGAACATCGGTGCCGGAATCGCGCTGTTCGAAGCGACCCACGGCACCGCGCCGAAATATGCCGGACAGGACAAGGTCAACCCGTGCTCGCTGGTCCTCAGTGGCAAGATGATGTTCGACTACCTCGGTTGGCAGGAGGTCGGCACGGCGATCGATAAGGCGGTGGAGAAGACACTCGCAGACCGGATCGTCACGTATGATCTTGCGCGTGAGATGGAGGGAGCAAAAGAGGTCTCTTGCTCTGCGTTCGGCCAGGAGCTGATCAAGCGGCTCTGAGCGCGCCGTACAATTTCAGAAATATCAGGAATATTCGAAGCGGTGCGCCGGAGCGGTCTGCGTGGTGGGAGTGTTCCCATCACGACAGACCGCGAAACCTTGTTACGTCAGCGAACGGCAGACTCCGGGAACTCCTGCAAGAGCTCCTGCCAGATCGAGAGCGCTGCGTCCGGCGAGAAGCGAACGCGGCGATGTTGGTAGCCCCGAAACGCTTCTTCCATCGCGGCGATCTCGACGTCGTCACCGGATTCCGTGATCACGACGATGAGCCGATCCGGGTCTTCGGGAGGGATCGCGAGATGGTGAAGGACGACGCTCCAGAAGTAGGGCATCGTCTTTCGATGGCCGTGTTGGCACGAGCTTACGATCGTCGAGTTCGGAAGCAAGGGCTCCAGATGGAACCGCGCCGCGAGGAGTGCCATCGGATCGCAATCCGCGGTGATGACGCATGGAGCCTCGCCGAGCAGGCGTTGCACGATGCGAAGATGCTCCGACTGTCTGAGCGCTTTACGGCGCAGCGCCATGAGCTCGCTAGCGCGATTTCCCTTGAACGAGCGCCTGAGCACGGCGTACATCTCGCGACCGTCGCGGAGCAGCGCGAAGTTCCCTCCGCCCAGCTGCGAGGTGAACTCTGACCACGTCTGCGGTCCGATCACGGTGCCGAAGGACGTTTCATCGAAGGTGAGCAGCGGACCCTCGACATCGATGACGAAAGACACGTTCTGTGAACTCACGACACACCACCTTTCTGACGTTAGAACGTTAGAAGAACCTTACTGATGCCTTCGAAGGCGCACACGCCTCGATCGAGAGTCGAGTCTCGACACGAGGCGAAAAGGAGATCTACGGAGAGTCGTGGGGATGAAAGACCGGCCGACGGGATTATACACACGGGCTTCACTGTTGTCTTGGATGGGCTGTCTTGGGTGAGCGCGAGAAGTGGTTCTTTCAAGGCGAAGAGTGAATAAAACGTCGAGTATAAGTGGGCGCGCTTTGAGAAGTGCCTGATATCCGGGCGATTTCCAACAACCCGACGCTTTCCTGATCAGGGCTTCACCTTGTCTCTCGAAGGGAATCCCCGTAAACTCCGCGCCTCCCACCGCTCTCTCCGACATCCCCATCTCAGAAGTTCGTGGTGCTGTGTCTCGCTGTTCTCTCCGGCCGTGTGCGTCCGTGAGCGTTTTGCGAGGAACAGACCAAAGAAGATTCAGGTTTTGTTTCTCAGATCCCTCTCCAAACAACCCCGTCAACCCGATATCGGACTTCGTCCGCGGAAGGCTCGCCATATGATCAAACGCTTGCGTGACGACTTGACCCTCCCATTCGAGGAGGGGCTGAAACTGCTTCAGCTGACCAAGCTCGACAAGCTCATCCCCGGCTTCCAGCTCAACCGGATGCCGTACTCAATTCGCGTGCTGCTCGCCAACGCGCTGACCAACTACGGTAGACCGGGGTGCGACGACTACTGCATCAACGCGATTCTCGAGTGGAGTCCAACGTCCGCAGGAAGCGACATCGCCTTCTATCCGGCGCGCGTCGTGCTGCAGGACTTCACGGGTGTCCCGGTCATCACCGACCTCGCTGGCCTGCGCACGACGGTCGCGGAACGGGGCGGGAACCCCGAGGCCGTCGAACCCTCGACTCGGTGTCAGCTGGTGATCGATCACTCCGTGCAGGTCGACCACTCCGGCACGCCGCAGGCGCGGGGGCTCAACTGGCGCCTCGAGGTGCAACGCAACCGCGATCGCTACGAACTGATGCGGTGGGCGGCAACGGCCTTTCGGGGCATCGACGTAACCGCTCCCACGACGGGGATCGTGCACCAGGTGAACCTCGAGTACCACGCCGAAGTCGTGTCCCAGCGCGACGGCTGGCTCCTGCCAGACACGTGCATCGGCACAGACTCGCACACCACCATGGTCAATGGCCTCGGCGTGCTCGGCACTGGTGTCGGCGGGATCGAGGCGACTGTGGCCCTTCTCAATCAGCCGTACTCGATATCGCTCCCCCAGGTCGTCGGCGTGCGCCTGACCGGCGAGCTCCGTTCCGGAGTCTCGGCGACCGATCTCGTCCTGACCGTGACGGAGATGCTGCGACGAAAGGGTGTGGTCGACAAGTTCGTCGAGTTCTGCGGACCGGCCCTCCGACACCTCAAGGTGGAGGAGCGGGTGACTCTCGCCAACATGGCGCCCGAATACGGCGCCACCATCGGGTATTTCCCGATCGACGCGCAGACCATGTCCTACCTCCGTAGGACGGGGCGCAGAGAAGGGAAGATTCAGGAGGCGCACTACTACGCGCAACACGCGGGGCTCTTCGCGGAGCCGGACGCACCCGAGCCCCTGTTCTCGGCGCTCGTGGAACTCGACCTCAGCACCGTCAATCCCTCGCTCGCCGGGCCCGCTCGGCCGCAAGACCGGGTCGATCTCGGCGATCTCTGGGTGAACTTCAAGGGCGCGCTCGTCGCGCCGAAGAAGGCGAACGGGTACGACCTCCCCGCCGAAGCCCTCGATCGTTCCGTGAAGGTGACGATCGGCGACCGCACAGCGGTCCTCGGTCACGGCTCGGTCGTCCTCGCGGCGATCACGAGCTGCACCAACACCTCGAACCCGTGGGGCATCGTCCAGGCAGCGCTCGTCGCCCGGAACGCCGTCGAACGGGGACTTACCGTGCCACCGTACGTCAAGACCTCCCTCGCCCCGGGCTCCCGGGTCGTGGAGGACTATCTCCAGTCGGCCGGGTTGCAGGGCTCGCTCGATGCGCTCGGATTCCACATCGTGGGATTCGGGTGCACGACGTGCATCGGCAACAGCGGACCGCTGCTCGAGGGCGTGGAGAAAGCGATCAAGGAAGGCGATCTCGTCGCGTGTGCCGTGATCTCCGGCAACCGAAACTTCGCGGGGCGGGTGCAATCCTCCGTGCGGGGGAACTACCTCGCCTCTCCGGCGCTGGTCGTCGCGTTTGCGCTGACCGGGCGGGTCGATGTCGACCTGACGAGCGAGCCAGTCGGAATGGATCCCGATGGCGCGCCCGTCTTCCTCTCCGACCTCATGCCCACCGACATGGAGGTCGACGCCATCGTGACCAAGCATCTCCGCCGGGAGATGTTCACGAATCGCTACTCTGCGGATTCCCTCAAGGGGCCGGTCGAGTGGCAGCAGCTCGACGTTCCCGAGGGGAAGACGTGGCAGTTCGACCCGTCGTCCACGTACATCCAGCGTCCGCCGTGGTTCGAGTCATCGGGCTCCCCGTTCAACCCGATCTTCGGCGCACGCGCGCTGGGGTTCTTCGGGGATTCGATCACGACGGATCACATCTCGCCGGCAGGGTCGATCAAGCCGACCTCGCCAGCGGGCCAGTACCTCATCGAGCACGGTGTCAGCCCTGCCGACTTCAACAGCTACGGGGCTCGACGCGGCGCTCACGAAGTCATGATGCGCGGGACGTTCGACAACCCCCGTCTGCGCAACAGGCTCACGCCGGGCGACGAAGGGAATCACACGGTCTATCTCCCCGATGGAGAGATCGGGTCGTTCTTCGACGTGTCGCAACGGTACGCCGACGATCGCGTGCCCCTGATCATCATCGCCGGCAAGGAGTACGGAACGGGCTCGTCGAGGGACTGGGCGGCCAAGGGGCCCAAGCTGCTCGGCGTGCGCGCAGTCATCGCCGAGAGCTACGAACGGATCCACCGCTCGAACCTCATCGGGATGGGCATTCGTCCGCTCCAGTTCGTCAACGGTGAGACGGCCGATTTGCTCGGCCTGACCGGGGAGGAGGTGTTCGACATCGAAGCGTGGGACGGCTCCACCCGCCAGGACGTCGTCGTTCGGTGGACGAATCCGAAGACGAAAGCGAATGGCGCCTTTGACGCGCTTCTGCGCGTCGACACGGCGTCCGAAGCGGAGACGTTCGCGGCGGGCGGCATCTTGCCGCAACGCCTCAAGCAGATCCTCGAACCGACGGTCGCCGGCTAGGCGCAACGAAGCGCATCTCAAGCGGTTCTCAGCACGCGGTGTGGGCAATCAAACGCCACACCGCGCTGCCGAATGTTTATACTTCTTTGGTCTTTCCAAAACTCCTCTTGGCGAGTGTTGAGAATTTTCGGCCGATTGCGCCGGAGTTCTTGAACAAGTGTCGCGATGGCTCTTTGCATGCACCCTCTTCTCGAGCCGTTCCTCGAGAGAGGGCTCTTCTCTCGGTACCGAAGTTTCCTTCGGCGGTTCCTCTCGGCACGAGCACGCCTCAATCGGCGTTCTCGCGCCGGAAGAGATTCTCAATGTTCAAACGACAGGTTTTTTCCCTTTATCCTCCGCGCACACGTGTGCGCCATTCGTAAGGAGTCGGAGTATGCCGAAACAGAATAATGCAACGCCACCCCCCGATTCGGTCTTACCCGCGCAGGTCGCGAAGGCTTTCGGGCGTAAACTCGTCGTCGTGCGGCGAAATTCGCCGAAATCCGATCTCGCAATGCCTCCCGCGGGTTGGGTGACCCGCGCACAGCTGGCCAAGCGCTTCGGGCTCAAACCCGAGCAGAAAGGGGGTAAGCGGGAAAAGGTCGAAGTGCCGCAACCGTTCCTCACCGAAGCTCGTATCGCATGCGTGAAACAGGCGCTTGGCATGAGCGCGACGGAGCGGGCGCTCGAGCGCGATGAGATCATTCAGTTCGCGCGTCTGGCACGCCTCTCGCTGCCCCGTGTCGAACACGCGCTCACCGGCGTCCAAGGGTCGGGGTTCAAGAAGGATGAGCTGAAGCGAGCCGCGAAACGATTCCGGCGAGTGCTCGATACCTCTCCCGGCATGCTTCGCGTCGGCTCCCAGTGTATTCCGGTCACCATGCTCCATGTAGTTCGCGTCTCCCTCCGACCGCTTCGGACGCTCAACCCCATCGACGAGGCGCCGGCAAAGGGCTCGAACGCCAAGGAGGAGAAGGTGGGTCGCACCAAGCGTCGGTAACCCTCAGAACAGTCTGACGCGTCCCCAGCAAGGCGCGTCAGATTCGTTCACTTCCTTTTCGGGAGAAATTAATTCGGTTTTTGAATCTCTCCTCGGCGCTTCTTCGTAGATCAATGCCCGACGGCCTTTTCGTGCACGAATTTCAATCACGTCCGTTGACTGGAGCAGCCCATGATTAGGCCAAGGGAAAGCGAAGCACCGCGCGAAGTCCTGGCGATTCGTTGTGCAAGTGCACGGTCGCGCCGTGTCGAGCGGCGATCTCCTTGACCATGCTGAGCCCCAGACCGGAGCTTTTCCGGCCCGATTCGGGCCGGGGAAGGGAGTAGAAACGCTCGAACACGCGATCGATTGCGAAGTCTGGAATGCCTGGGCCGCGATCACGGACGATCACGCTCGCGCCGTCGCCATCCCGAAGAACTTGAACATCCACCTGCGATTCTGGCGGTGAAAACTCGAGCGCGTTCTCGATCAAGTTCGAGATAGCAAGAGCGAGCAGCCGTTCATCACCGTGAATGATCAACTCTCCCTCGACACTGATCGAGAGCTTTCTGTTTCGCTGCTCAGCACCCGGCATTGCGGCGCGTGCCACCTCGCGAACCAGTCGCCCGAGGTCAATCTTCTCTCTCGCGTCCGGAGCGGAGTGGCGTTCGAGCGCAGCGAGCTGCAAGAGCTTCTCGACGAGCGACTGCATCCGGGCGGATTCTGCGCGAATATTCTTCACAAAACGCGCGGCCTGCTCCGGTTCGGGATGCTCTTCGAGGAGTTCAGCGGCCGCGGCAACGGAGGCAATGGGGCTCTTGAGTTCATGCGTGAGGGTCTGAACGTACTGCTCCACATACTTTCGCCCTTCGAGCGCCTCTCGCATCTCCTCGAACGCCATGGTCACCTCGCCGATCTCTCCGCTCGCCACAGGAGGGCGCGCGACGGTGTCTCCATCGCGCACTGACTTCGCATAGTCCCGAAGTCGCGCGAGTGGCAGCGTCACGCGATAGGTGATCAGCATGAGGAGCAAGGCAGCCATCAGGATCGTCAGCAGCGCACCGGTCACGAGCCTGCGCCGAGCCCGATCGACCATCGTGTTCGATTGGAGTGCTGGCTTTCCGAGCGTCACCGCGCCGATGATCGCGCCATCGACGAGAATGGGGGCGGCAACATAGAGCACCGTGGTGGACGGATCCCCTTCGATATCGCGAGTGGTCCGAGCGCCATACTCTCCGGTGAGCGCCCGTCGCACATCGCGCCACTCGGAGTAATCCTCTCCCGCTGCGCCTTCGGAGTTATAGACCGTCTTCCCGTTTTCATCGGTAACGTAGACCCGAAGGCCAACCTTCGTTTTGTGCAAATCGTATATCTGAGCGTTCAGTTCGCGACTACGCGCGTGCTGGAGCGCTTCCGCGATGAGTTCACTTGAGAGGACGTTATTCTGCGCGCTTTGTGAAAGTACTCCAGCGATCAGTTCCGCGGCATCGACGAGACTATCTTCAACCGCCGCGCGGGATCGGGGCTGGAAGTCCTCGCTGACCCAGCGAATGAAAACGCCAAAGATCACGCCGATGGCGATGAAGAACGAAAGAAAGAGCGTTGTGCGAAGCTTCACCAGTCCTCTTTCAGAGCGTAGCCCGTGCCTCGATGCGTGATGATCGGATCGACCTCGGGTCTGATACTGCGCAACTGTGAGCGAATCGTCTTCACGTGGCTATCAACTGTCCGCTCCATGCTCGAATCCGGCTCGTCCCACACATGTCCCATGATCTGATCGCGTGTGAAGACGCGGCCAGGCGAGGCGATCAGGAGCGCGAGAAGCTTGAACTCATAACGCGTCAGCTCGAGCCGCTTCCCGAAGTAGGTGACCTCGAGGCGTCCATGGTCGACGAGGAATGGCGTCACATTTTGCGTTGCCACCGTTGCGCCGTGTCTTTCGTCAACGCGGCGGAGGATGGCGCGAACCCGGGCGGACAACTCACGTGGACTAAACGGCTTCACGACGTAGTCGTCAGCGCCGAGCTCAAGGCCGACGACGCGATCGATCTCGTCCGACCTCGCCGTGAGAAAGAGCACTGGGATGGTGCTGGTCTTGCGGATCTGCTTGCACACCTCAAAGCCGCCGATGTCTGGGAGACCAACATCAAGGACGACGAGATCGAAGGGGTCGGTTCCGAGTAGTGCGAGGGCAGCCGACCCGGTGCCGCACACGGTGACTTCGAAGCCCTCCGTCTTGAGTGCGTATTGGACTGAATCCACAATGGTGGGCTCGTCTTCGACGACTAAAATCCGCTTCATAGGCTCGCTTCACACCGATTTCACGTCGATTCCCCAACCGCTTCCCGAGCGCTTCACATCGGGTTGCTACGGTGATTCCTCCACCACAGGAGGTCATCATGTCAGAGCAAGCCGTTTCTACCACAAGATTTCAACCGTTCCAGATCGCATTCGCCGGCATCGCGGGGGCGCTCTTCACCTTCACGATGTGGGGTGTCTGGTATCGAGAGTTTAACGCGTTTGGAATCAACGTGAGCCTGTTTCTCCTCTCGTCCCTGCTCGTCCTCCACACCGACTCGAGCCACGAAGGAAACATCCGCTTCGCAGCATTTGCAGCGCCATTTGTCATGATCGCTGCGAACTTCGCCCTCTGGGAGAGTCCCTATCTGCGAGTCATCACGATCCTGCTGTTCTTTCCGATGGTGTTCGTTGCTCTCCGAATGGAACAGCGCGGGTCGCAGTGGCGGTGGAAGATGTTTGCGCTTCTGGAATCGCTCTTCGAATATCTCCGAGCATGCAGCGTGATTCCGGGAGTGGTGCGTGAGCTCCCCCGGTATCTTCCAGCGCGACGAGGTGGATGCTTTCGCGCATCCGGAGTTGAGGGACGGGTCATTCGTGGCCTACTCGCTCTTGGTGCCATTGCCTGCTTCGTCGTCATTCCGCTCCTCGCGTCAGCGGATGCGGACTTTGCGCACCTTCTTGACGACGTCATCCAGTTCGCCGATGCCGTGTTCGCCTGGGTCTTCGACTCTTCTCCCATCATGCGGGTGATATGGTTTGCGATAATCGCTCTTGGGCTTCTTGCGCTTGCAGGGGCGCTGATGCGTTCGCCGAGCACCTATCCTGACGCCGCGGAAGAACATGATCCGATTATCGCAGGGATCGTGCTCGGCGGGATCATCATGATCTACGCGACGTTTCTCTATCTGCAGGCGACGAAGCTCTTCGTCTCTGTGCTTCCAGAGGATTTCGCGACCACCGAACGGATTGTGAAGAGTGGTTTCTGGCAGCTCTTCGTTCTGACGGGCTTGAACATTGTCTTGGTGAACCGATGGATTCGCGATCCGGCTCGGGTGATCGCCCGCCTGCTCACCACGTTCCTCGTCGCGTCGGTCTTGCTCCTCTTCTCGGCGGGCTACCGGATGACGCTCTACGTCGTCTTCTACGGACTGAGCGTAGAAAAATTCTTCGCGATGTATACCGTGCTCTATTGCTTCATCGCCTTCGGGTTTCTCTTCCTCCAACTCATCTCACGCGACGACCGAGATACGATTCGGTTCTTCGCGAAAGCCGCGCTGTGGATGTATGCCGTTGCGTGTGTGCTGCCGGTGGAGAACATCATCGTCTTCTCGAACTTGGCGCTTCGACATGTGCCGGGATCACGACAAGAGTTTGCCGATATGCGGATGCTCTCGAGCGACGTTCTCCTCGCGGTGCACGCGAATCGCGACACGCTATTTGTGGCGTCGACTCAGGACAAAGTGGGAACGATGCACGGCTGGAACGGCTGGCAAGTGCGCCAACTCGGCATTCTCAAAGAGAAGCGCTGGTATGAGTTGAGTATTTCCGCGCTGATCAACCGTCTTGTGGCGCAAGATGTTGAGGCGCGGGCAATGGACAATGGAAACAGCCAGTGCTTCGTCGCGACTCTTCGGTCTCGGAGCGCGCGTGGAGCACAAGATCTGGGCGGCACGGAAAGCCTGAGTAGTGAAACGTGCAACGGGGCGCCAGAGAACGCGGAGATCTGGTGATGCGTTCAACGGAACGCCATCACGGGGAATTGCGACGCGCTTGGGCGGGCTGCCGGAGTTCGGCCCACGAAGCTCAACCAACACTACTCAATGATTGAGTAAAATTACTCAGTCATTGAGTAGTGCCGAAATGTCTTTAGAAATTCGGTCCTTAGTCATGCGACATAATCCCGAGTCACCCGATCGGTGGGGCGCACGTCTATCTCTCCGGGAAGAGCCCCGGCATCCACCGAGAGGCAAGCTCCGCTGGGAACGCGAGCTTCAGCGGCGCCCGTGAACTCGCGGATTGGACGATGCGCCGCTCCACAAGACTGGCGACGACCCGACGTGCTTGTCGGTCACCGATTCCGAGAGTCGCGGCGACATCGGCGCGCGGAAGCTCTCCGCGGTAGAGAATCGCCTCAAGCACGCTCGCAGATCTGTCCGGCAACTTCCCGAGCTGAATCTCTTCGTTCGCCCACTGCATGATTCGCACTCGGAGCCGATCGGGTTGGACGAGCTCCTCCATAAACCGAACCTGGTCGAGGCTCGTTTGGAGAAAGAAACGGGTGAACTGGATCAGCGCTCGCAAACTGAGCGCTCCACGTCCGTCGACCGCACTCTCTCGAGGTTGGTCGCAATTCGAGAGGTGGGTTTTATACTCGCTCTCGCGCCGCGCCAATCCGCGCGCGATCGACCAAATGCCCCCTGTCTCGACTAGATCGAGAAGCATTGCATGGGACATCAATCGTGCGACTCTTCCGTTCCCATCGAGGAATGGGTGGATCCAGAGCAGGCGATGGTGCGCCGCTGCTACCGAGAGAATCTGCTCCGAGCGACTGAGGGATCCGAACGCGGTTTCAAAGCGGTCGAGAAACCGAGGCACCGCACCTGCGCTCACCGCAAGGTGTCGGCCTACCCGCACATCTCGCCGTCGAGTCTCGCCTGGGACCACCGATGCGATTTCCTGAGTCTCTGGATTGGTCACCCTTCGGAGCGCAATGGGCAAGTTCTCAGAAAATCTTCGATGAATCTCGCGCAGAGAGGTAACAGAGACAGCGCTTCCGCCAATCCCGCCCGCATCGATCCATCGCTGCACTTCGATGTGCGCCTTCGCTTCGAGTTGCAGATCTCGCTTCTCTGGTTCGTGGCTATAGTCGCCGCCTAACGCGCGTTCGATATCGATCGGATGCGTATGGTGCCCCTCGATCAGATTCGAGTAGTAGCAATTCATTGAGCGCACGAGGTCGGCGAGCGCCGAAACGATGCCGCTCGGCAAGCTGCGCCGAAATCCCGCCGAGGATGTCGCGAGTTGAAGCGCGAGGTCCTGAAGCTCCGGCATCTCTGGCGTATCAACGGGGATGAGGAGGGGCTCCATCGCGGAGACCGGCTCTTGACGATCGACGGCCAGTTTAATGTCCGGTTTTATGTCCACGTCGAGTCACCAAATACCTAATTTTTTCGAGGCGTTGTAACGTCCTTTTGTGTGATTGCGTTCCTTGAGTGTCCGCTATTATGTCCGCTTTTTGGCAGGCTGTCCACGTTGTTTTTCCGGCTTGGGATAGGCGAAGGAAGTTGGAGGCCCGGGTCACGAAAGAGGCGGCGTTGCTTGATTGGGTCCGCGGATGGGGCTTATTCAGAGGCTTCCTGAGAGCTGGGTGCTCCGATGGAATCGGTTGGATGTGATGCAGGTTCTCTCAATGACGACGATGCAAGCAAAAGTTCGGAGAACATTTAAGGAGGGACCCATCACGATCATGCTGATCGTGTTCGACGGTGAACCTCGAGTGGGAGTTCGCTTCTTTCGGTGGCAACCCAAACGCTTAGCACCGGGCGGTAGTACCGAGACGTTTCACCCGCGTCACATCGAGGCACTGACGAATGCGTGCGAACGAGTGCTCGAAGAGATCGCGCTGATCGAAACGGAGGGAGGAGGCGAGAAGAACGCCATTCGAGACTGGACCACACGCCAACGTAACGTTGAGCCACCCCTTCACGAGGAAATCTTCGGCGAGGTTCTCTTGACGATCCACGAAGGGAAGAAAGGACCGTGGTTTATGCTGCGTCGCGTTGTGGGAGATGAGCCAGGTGCGACCGCTAATTGGTTTTTCGCAGAGCATCTTCCGCAGATCGATGAAGCGTTGATCGAGATGCGGCGCTGGCTTCAAGCGCTTCCTGCGAAAGCCTCATAATCAGCGCGCCTCAAAGCACATCTCCCGCATTCGTGTTCATGACGCGATCTGCACACAGTATCATCGTTCTCTACCCCAGCGGGTGACGCGTGAACTCTCGGCCACGTCGAATGTCGGGGGAATCGAGTTTTTCGTGATCGTGTTCAGGTCAGCAGAAGGTAGGCTACGCAGGCGCATGCAGCGCATACCTAATAAAAATACCAGTCACTTTCGCTGTCGTTCGGATTCCGCCGCTTTCCACTCAGGGTAAAGCGCATGAGGCAGTAGGGGACAGCGGTGACGGCTCCGAACACGTAACCTTCTCCACTCGGGGAAGAACGAAAGTCGACGTAGTCGCGAATCATTAAGAACGCGATGGTCACTCCGGTGATCACAGCAACGATCATCACGGGATCGGGTTTCGAGTGCACGCTCTCGGCAAGATGCGGCGATGCGAGGTCATCAGAACGAGATGTGTCTTGCTCCATCTCCCCGATCATCCCGCTCTCCCGGCGTTTTACGTGCTCTCTGAGTGTCGATTGGTTGCGCTGTTATGGGCCAGTTCAACTTCGCCGTGAAAACGCTCAATCCCGCGTATGCCGCTCACTCCAATCGCGGAAAGGTCGGAGAATTGACAACCCGTCGTTTGTGGCCCAGCGGCTCGGAGGCGCAACCCTTCCTAAGTCACTGCCCCCTCGAAGAGTTTTGCACCTCTATTCCCACTCTCCGCAAGGCGAGAACGCTGGCATGAATGCTGCCCTATAGAGGTCGGTGACATTTATCAGTCAATGTTTTCAGAGCATCGAGAGGCAGTCATGACCTCGGTTTTTAACGTCGGTTTTCGCGACAACTTGCGGCGTATCCAAGGCGAAGAGTCTGGTGGCAGACGACGCGCGGAGGAAGCGACGAAAGAGTTCTCCAAGGTGCTCGGTGATATCGAGCGGGAGCGTTTAATGCCTGAAAAATCGGCATCAAACGCACCGACAAACGGCGCGGTGCAGCAATCAAACGTGCCTCCGCCGACACGAGAAGAGAAGGGGGAGATCGAGTACCTCACCTCTGAGAACAATCCATTCTTCCGCTTCGTTTCGCACACTGCGGTGCCTCAACAGTGCGAGCTCAATGAGTGTCAACTCGACGTCAAGGCGCTCCTCGGGGATGTCAAAAGCCCAACACGGTTACTGACCGGACTGGATGACGACTTGGCGGTTGATGCTGAGATCCCGGCGCCTCCGGTGATCAAAAGCATGGAACGCATACAGATGAGCGTTCCGAAGAGTGCGACCAACCCCATGACATATGAAAGAGACGAACTCGAGAACATCATCAATACGGCAGGGAAATACCATGGCGTGGATCCGACGTTGAGTCTTGCCGTCGCTCATGCGGAATCCTCGCTCCGAATCGACGCAGTAAGTAAGGACGGATTCGCCTCCAAGGGGATGTTCCAACTCCTGGACTCTACGGCGAAGGATCTTATGGGCAGATTCGACATGAAGGATGCCTACGATCCATTTGATCCGGGGATGAATGCCTTCCTCGGCGTCGGCTATCTCCGCCGTCTCCACGATCTCTTTAGCTCGGAGACAAATTTAGGCGGGAAGTTGATGACTGTTCCGGTGAAATCTGCCGACGATTTGGAAAAAGTTGCCCTCGCAGCGTTTAACGCAGGAGAGGGGAACGTTGCGAAAGCGCAACGCCTCGCGAGTCGTCTCGGCAAAGACCCAGCGTTGTACACATCCATCGAGCCCTATTTACCCCCGTCAACACGCACCTACGTGCAGCGTGTCACAAATTACAAAGTGGAATTCGCGCGAGCGAAAGGTGGAAACGACATCGCGTGATGATCGCCAACAGGAGTTGGCACGACATCTGCAACTTCCCCTGTTGAAGGGTATCTCGACTAGGAACCTGTGAAAGCGAGAAGTGCGGCGCTCTCACGGGATAAATTTAAGGAGGAGTGCTTCGCAGAGAGAAGCGAGCGCTCTACATGGGAAGGGCAAAGACAATACCGCTTCATGGTTTTCGCTCAGAGTGAGCGAGCTCGCAATTGGATTGCGTGCCAATGGAGAGATGAGGTTGTCACGGAGGGTCGAAAATGGGCATTAACATCCGAACGAACGTCGAGTCGATCAACGCGCAGCGCCGCTTGACTGAGACGACCGATCGTCTGCGTAAAGCATACGGAAGGTTGTCATCCGGACTGCGAATCACCACCGCCGCGGACGACGCAGCGGGACTCTCTATTGCTGAGAGTTTGAAGGCCGACTCGCGAATCGCGCAGGTATCAATCCGAAACGCAAACGACGGTATCTCGATCATCGCCATCACTGACGGCGCGATGGATCAGGGAACCAACGTGTTGACTCGGATGGCTGAACTCGCCGACCAATCCGCAAACGGTGTGTATAGCACCACGCAGCGTTCCGCCCTGCAGCTCGAATTCCGAGCTCTCGCAAGCGAACTTCAACGTATCGCTGAGACGACCGAGTTCAACGGCCTCACACTGCTCTCCGGAACGACCGACGTGGTCTTCCAGATCGGCTTCGACGGGCAAAGTCACTCGCAGGTCTCGTTCTCAAGTGTCGAATCGACACTTGGATCGCTCGGTCTTGGAGGTGTCGGCAACGCATATGCGATGACCTACTCGATTATCGATACAACCGTCCTCGGATCACAGGCCGCATCACGCTCCGCTCTCGATGCAGTTCGGGTCGCCATCAACTCGCTGACCACGAACCGAGGTAAACTCGGTGCGACGGAAGCACGGTTGAACGTCGCCATTACGAACCTCATGGTTGCACGAGAAAACTTCTCCGCAGCAGAAAGCCGAATCCGAGACGTCGACGTCGCGGCCGAGGCTGCCGAGCTGACGCGGTTGAACATCCTTCAACAGGCGGCTTCCGCGGTTCTGTCGCAGGCGAACCAACAGCCATCAATCGCGCTGTCTCTCCTGCAGCAGTAAGCAACTCAGATCTCAGGTTAACGGCTCCAAACGGGGCAGAGGAGAACGGCTCCTCTGCCCCGTTTCT
Source organism: Deltaproteobacteria bacterium (assembly GCA_020853655.1). Classification (GTDB taxonomy): domain Bacteria; phylum Bdellovibrionota_C; class UBA2361; order SZUA-149; family JADYYL01; genus JADYYL01. The sequence continues at coordinate 3,963 of JADYYL010000013.1, read as the reverse complement.
TTTTTGAGCGGAGCCAGAAACAAAAAAAGGCCCCGCAAACCGTTCGGTTCGCGGAGCCCTCGAGTGGGTCAACTCGTTTGCTAGTCTACGACGGACACAAACTCCGATTCGTCGGAGAGGAACGCCGCGCCGCATGAATACGGCACGCCATTCTCTTCGGCGACCGCTTCAATCTCAACCGACGCACCGGGCGAAACGGCGTCGACGGTGAGCGTCAGGCGCGCATCCGCGCTGCCATCCGGATTCGCTGCATCATCCAAATCAAATCGGTCGAGGTCATACTCGAGATAGGTCTCGCCGGCGCACTCGGTGACTCGGGCTCCAACGCCGTCGTCTGAACCGACACCGTCGATCTCGGAGGTATCATCTCGGTAACGGAGCTGGCCGGGGAGTCGAACGACAACGACAACGTTATCGTCATCGATAAAGATGTCCTGCCGATCAAATTCGAAATCGACGGCCACGACTGTCCCTTCGCCAACAGAAAGCGTCCGATCATCAATTCGGACTCTGGTGACGCCACCGCCGCCGAAATCGTCGTCATCGTCGCCGCCGCTGCACCCGAATCCGGTTGTTGCGATCGTGAGGGCAAGGAAAGCGTAAGCAGATCGTTTCATGGGAACACTCCGATCGTCGAGAGAAGGATTATCAGATTAGGGAAGACCATATTCCCGCCACCGAGCGTTGACAAGCTTCGAGGTCGCTTCGTCGCACTCCAGTTCAGCGGGATACTGCGGTTTCATTCTCGCGTCGATGACGACGGGCATATCGAACGCCGGGTGCATACGCTCCAGTCGAATGTCGCGGGCGATAATATCCGCCGCAGGTTCAAAGCGCGTAAAGACGTGCCACAGAAACGAAGCCTCGCTCGAGCAAACTTGAGCGGCGTCATCTACGACACAGATGAGCGGCCAGCTGCCGAAGATCGGATCACGCGCGATGCGAGCAGCAAATTCGCGATCGGCTGCGTAACTTGGACCGGAAACCGCGAGGCACCCCGGAGAAAAGATCTGCACGTCGCGCACGTCGGAGGACGGAGCGCCAGCAAACGATCGAGGAAGCTCGCGAATCGGATCGCCAAGTCCGAGCAGCACTCCTTTGCTGCCTTCATTGATCTTCGGCCCAGTGTAATCGAGCGTATCCATCGAGAGATTCGAGAACACGAAAAGATCCCGCCGAAAATCGCACCGCTCGAGGATCGTGGTGAGCGTCTCTCGAAAGTTCTTGAGATCGCACGGCTGATCTGTCGCGAGGAGGAACTTCGTGAGCGCCAGTTGTCCCTCGCCGAGGATACGAAACGCGCTGACCATGGCTTCACGACGGAAGCGTTCCTTCACAACTGCTGCTGCGAGTGAATGGTATCCCGTCTCGCCGTAACTCCACAGTGAGCGGACTGCCGGCATGACGACGGGAAACAGCGGAGAAAGCATCTCTTGAAGATAGTTCCCGATGTAATAGTCCTCTTGGCGCGGCTTGCCGACGACCGTCGCGGGGTAGATCGCATCGTGACGGTGAAAAACTTTCCGGCAGCGAAAAACGGGATAGTCGTGAGTCAGCGAGTAATAGCCGTAATGATCACCGAACGGTCCTTCCGCTCGACGCTCGTCTGGGTCGCACTCGCCGCAGAGGACGAACTCTGCATCTGCCAAAAACGGAAGTGATACTCCGCTTGCTGTTGCCAGTTTGACCTTCTTCCCGAGCACCAGCGAGGCAAGAATCAGCTCACCCACATTCTCCGGAAGCGGTGCGATCGCAGCGAGGATGAGCGCCGGTGGCCCGCCGAGGAAGACATTGACCGGAAGTCGTTGGCCGAGCTCTTTGGCCCGGTGGAGGTGGAAGCCTCCACCTTTTCCGATCTGCATGTGCAGTCCGGTTTCCGAATCGGAGTAGCGCTGCAGGCGATACATCCCGAGGTTGTGAATCCGCGTACCCGGTTCCTCGGTGTAAACGAGCGGGAGGGTGAAAAACGGGCCGCCGTCCTCTTCCCATGTGGTGAGTACCGGGAGTTCGGTCAGGCGCGGAGGCGTATCGCAGACCTCCATCACTGGGCCTCGGTTCGAGCGCGACATGCCCACCTTCAGCGCGGAAAGGAAAAAATCGCGCTTCTGAAATATCTTGCCGAAGGTGGGTGGCATCAGCTCGTGAGGAAGTGTCGCCGCCTCGCGTATAAACTTCTCGCCCCGATGCCCAAACGCCAGTTCCACACGCTCCCGTGTGCCGAACATGTTCGTCACCACGCGGTAGGGGCTGCCCTTCACACGATGGAACATCAGCGCTGGGCCGTTCTCCGCGATGACGCGTCGATGAATCTCCGCAAGCTCAAGCTTCGGGTCGACCTCTGCGTGAATGTCTCGGACTTCACCGCGGGCACGCAGTGCGTCAAGAAAGAGGCGGAGATCTCCAAACATAACGTTGCGCCAAAAACGCGGCCTGGTCCGTCAAGACCGCGTGGTTACTTCAAAGGGATGGCGGTGGCGCCAAGCGGCCACATCAGCTCTGGCCGACGACCCCGGTCTTCTTTGCCGCAGGACGGGGTGTTGTGGCGGCGATCTCTCCATCACCAAAAATGTTGTCTGAGACGACGAGCCAACCACCCGCGGCCCAAATAAGCGTGACTTCGATCTCGGGCGCCGCCGGCTTCGAGCGCTTCTTCAGTCGAATCCGTGCGGTGTCACCACGCGCCCAGATTTCGGTGGGGATGAGATCGGTGAGCGGATGATCTTTTAACGGAAACGCGGCGCGGAGCTCCTCGGCTTGAGCGATCGCATTCGCAAGCGTCGCGCTTGCACCTTTGTTCGAAGTGTAATCGCTCCACGCGACGGAATCTTGCAAGGCCGCTGGATTCGCGGCAAGCGCGGCAGTGAGATAGTGGTTCGTGGCCAGCAGTGCCGCCTGTTTCGCCTCCGGTGTCCCTTCGGAACCGAAGATTATCGAGCAGGCGCTGAGTGCAAAGACCAGTATTGTCGCGGCGCAAACACGGGCGGAACGCATGAGGCCAGTACCGAATAGCTTCGTGCCACGGGCAATCTGTCTCTTGTCGAACGCTCTCATAGGAACTCCTCTCGGTGTTGTCGGCTGCCCTGAATATTTCACGATTCGGGATATTTGGAAGGGCGGGATTCCTTGTAATCTGTGGGGTATTTCCATAGACTTCGGGTCGGCTACGCTCTCGTGAAGTCCACGTCGACTCCATCGAGCTGAGTATCCATGGGCTCCCGCCACGGGGCGCCGGACGGAAAGACTACCATAAAGAAGAGGCGCAGTGACCCAACGACTGGACGAAAACGGGGAGGAAACCCTTCCGATCTTTTCGCTGCTAGAGAAGTCACTCTCGGCTCAATCAGCCGCTCCGAGAGCCAGGGGCACGTTTCGACCGTTTATCAAGGCCCGTTGTCAGACCTCCTCTATCGCGTGCTTGAGTGCGAGCTTTCGAGACTCCACCGCTCGCGAACCGTTCGATCTCCTCGCTGGAGAGCGGATCGTCTTCCACTTCCGTGCACCTGCCGATGCGCTTTACGAGTGCCGAGTTCCGTTTGCGACCCATGCGCGGCGGAACTCATGCCAAATCATCTTCCAGCTCTTCGATCAGGCGTCGCCTGCAAAGCCCATCCGAAACGGCTTTTTTGACGCCGCACTGATCGAGGACAATCGCGAGCACTCGGTCGCCTTCGAACCAATCCCCGACTCGGTGGGGAAATACTATACGTTGATTCTCACATCACCGGACGCGCATCCTGGGAACTGCGTGGCTGTCTGGGGCTCTTTGCCGACCGAGGAAGATCCTCGCCCGCATGGCTACGCCTACCGTTCGATCATCAACACCGTTGAGCGCTCGCTTGTTCCGCCGCTCGGGCCTGCGCTCGTGACCGACGAGATCTTTGTTCCGCTTTTTCGAGCTTCCGCGCGAGACGGGGTCGTTCCACCGGTGGAGTTTGGATGGGAGAGCGGCTCGACCGAATCGCT
>JADYYL010000012.1 GCA_020853655.1 Deltaproteobacteria bacterium | reverse complement strand
TCTTTTCGCGAGTGGCAAGCAGCTCGACGACGCTCCGATCCACTTCCCCTGCGAGCTCCCGCCGACGCTCCGCGATCTCGGCTTCCGCAAGGATGACTTGGTATTTGCGCAGACCCGTCTCGCGTTTCAGTTTCGCGGTCAGGGGGAATCGTTGCGAGAAGGCGACCTCGTAATTGCCCTCGCCTTCATCGAGTCCGACGCCGTCGTCGTTCACTCTGAGCTCAAGTTCGGGATTCTCAAGGCGACCAGACCATCGCACGCGGGTTTTGGCCCGTTCGATCTCGAGGGTGGCGATCTTCAGATCCCGGTTGTTCGAAAAGGCGAGCGAGATGGCCTTGTTTCGCGACAGCGCGACCGGATCATCGGCGTGCAGAACAAAGGTAACCATCGAGATAATCGCGGCGACTGAGGTGTTCGAAAGAAAGGTTTGTTTCATTGGATCATTGAAGCAGGAGAGGATGGGGGGCAAAAAACGATTGTTTTGAAAGGCAAGCTCGGACTGGGTCGCCCGTAAGAGACGGTCACCTCTCCCGCCCATCGTGGAGTTGCGGCAACCAGTAAACCGCCCGGGAAGTCACCCAAGACTGAGGAGATGGGTTGTGTTTCGTGCATGAATCAATAGAATTCCGGTGGGTTGAATGCCGATAAGAACCAATGCCCCCGAAACTTTCGAAAAATATTCCTTCGCAGAAACCACCCTGCATTCCTTTCGGGACAATCCTGTTGAAAGACTCCTCCCGCTAACAACCGTTGGCCGGTGCCCCCTTCTATATGCGGTGAAATTTTTTGGGGGGATATCCCGGGGATTGGCATTCTACCCGATGAGCACCCCCCCTTTTTTAAATCTCGCAAACTTATGAAAAAGTCAGATTTTGATCGGCATCTCGAAAGAGCGACAGAACAGCTCCGGGCTGAACCGGCAGTGGACGGCCTCCACGACTTCGAACGCAGGGTCTGGGCCGAGATCGCCCTGCATGACGAACGATGGCCGAGCCGGATCGCACGGTTTTTTCGCGAAGGTCTTCCCACTCTCCCGGTTCCCGCAGTGGCTGGCTCTGTTGCCACGGCACTGGTCGTCGGTGTTCTGACGGCTCTCGTTCAGGCGAAATCCTACGGGAAAACCCTCTCGGATTCGATGGAAGCACGCTACGTTTCGACGATTCACCCCGTTCTTCGCAGCGAGAGCGAAGATCACCGGCACCTTTCCCCCAACCGCTGAAAAGGCGGTGTTCACCACCCGGTCACCATGCGTTCCCTCCCTACCACCCTGATTCTCTCCGCCATCGTCGGGCTACTCGCGTTCGGCGGAGTGTTCCTGTGGAAGAAGAGCCAGATTGACCACCGCCATGAACACCTAGATGCCTTTGAGTGGTTTTGCGAAGAGTTCAAGGTCGATGGAGATCAGAGGGGGAAGATCGAAGCGCTCCATCTTGCTTACTTTCCGGAGTGCGAGGACCACTGCGTCCACTACGCCGATACCAAGCAGACCCTATCCGAAATCACGAATGACCCCGGTCTCGACCAACACCCCGAACACGCGAAAGCCGCCGTCGAACTCGCTCTTTTGAAAAAAGAAGCGGACAAGAAATTCATCGATTTCATCTACAGTGTCGCGGCAGAGATGGACTCCGATTCCTCGGAGCGCTATCTGCAGCGCATGAAGGGCTGGCTGGAAGAGACCACCTCGATTGCGGGTGAGTAAAATTCATCCGATCTTTCATGGACGATGATGACGACAAACGCACCATTGAGCGTCTCCAGCAGGGGGACGAACTCGCATTAAACGATCTCATGGCCCGTTGGAAAGAACCGCTCGTCACCTACTGCCTCCGCTATACGGGAAACATTACCGACGCGAAAGAGATCGCCCAGGAATCCTTCGTGAAGGTCTACCAGTCGCGTCATCGATATGAACCCAGGGCCACCGCTTTTTCCACCTGGCTCTTCCAGATCGCAACCAACCTTTGTCGGATGCGCAATCGGTGGAAAAACCGCCATCCCGAACTGCTCGAAGCCGACGCGTTCTCTTCCGCCCCCCAAGATTCCAACCGGCTGTCTGAATCCGGCATTCCCTCCGACGAGGCGGACAGGCGCTCTCTGGCGACCGATCTGGATGCCGCAATCCGGCTCCTCCAACACGATCTGCGAACGACTTTTATTCTCAGTCAGCTCGAGGGGAGATCACATCGGGAGATCGCAGTCATCGAGAACTGCACCGAGAAGGCGGTCGAACGACGCCTCGCCCGGGCAAAGGAAAAATTGCGGTCCCTGCTGGAAAACCGATGGATCATCCATGCAAAGGGCTTTTGAGCAAAACGGAAAAGCAAGGGTGCGACGGTGATGAATCGTGCGTAAACGATCATGATCTCGGGAGCGGCTTCGGGAAAATGTCCGAAGTCATCTCATCGCTCCTTTTGCGGGGTGTCTCCGCACGCTTTGCCTCCTTGCCTATCAGGATTGCCCTGGTCAAGTGCGACGGCAGTTGGCGACTCTCCCCGTGATGCCTATTCCCAAATGAGAGGAATTTTCTGAGAGGGGAACCTCTCGAAGCGGCATTTAGCAGGAATATGTTAAATCTCAAAAACTCCAAGCAGCAGCAATCCAGTCGCTCAAACCAACATCGCTCCCTCAACGGAGTTGTGATCGGTGCCAGTTTCATCGCCGTCTTTCTCGGAACAGCCTTCTGGTCGATCATCGAATACTTCATGGGAGCAAGTCCTTCGTGGTCGGAATTTCTTGGGCATCACCTCATCCCCTCTCTAGTTACGGGCTTGATTATCTGGGTGATCCTTTCAGCACTGTTGCACCGAACTGTAACCGAACCCTTGAGACATCTTTTCGCCCACCTCTATCGTGTTGGTTCCGGAAGATTGGAGCCTATTTCACTGGACACGGGGGTCGCAGAGATCCAGACGATCGTGGAAGGAGTCAACCTTCTTGTCCACCGACTCAGGGCGACTTCTGGAGCTCCGGCCTATACCCAGGCGCAGGATCGCCTCAAAAGAATACGAAACAAAATTCGGTCGATGGCCGATGCCGCCGGACCAGACAGCCCGATCTTTCTCGACCTCGTCAAGGAATTGAGAGCACTGGAGGGAGATGTCCTAGCGCTGGGGTCATCCGGCGGAAAATCCGTGGAGGGTGTCGAACAGCTTCTCTAGGCCAGAATCCGCTGCATTGCCGGCTTGTTATCCTCAGACTCTCCTTCAAGGAGGAGTTTCTGGATCAGCGTAGCTGGTGCTACTTCGAATACACTGATGACGAGCGAGTCCTCGAAAACATGGCTTTCTCGGTTTCGTTTGATGCCTCGCTCCGCAGCCCTCCCCTGCCGGAAGAATCGAGTTCTCCCGACAGGAAGCGCAGGGGCGAATCTTCACTCGTCGCAGGTGCAGGCGTATTCGGGGTTGCCGCAGGGTCCGCCGCAAGTGTGGAGAGCGAGCTTGATCCGGAAGTTTTTGGTCTTCGCATCCGGGGTCGGCTTGGCTTGGACGACAACCTGATAACCTTCACCTTCGGGCAGCGGGGTGGTGGAGACGAGGAGGTCACCTTTCTTCTCGAAGGCGAGCTTGGTCTTGCCGCCGGGAGCCTCGGCGGTGGCGGTGATGACTTCGGTGCTCGCGGCCTGCGCTTTCATCGCCTCGTCGTAGACGGCGATGCTGATGGTGCGATCTTTCTCGACGAAGAACTCGGCGTTTTT
>JADYYL010000011.1 GCA_020853655.1 Deltaproteobacteria bacterium | reverse complement strand
CGCTGGCCCCAGGTGGAGCGCTCGGGGCGACGGTCGGACTCCTTCGCGCGAAGCCGCGTCGGTATGGGGGACTCATCGTTCATGCGGGCGTGGCGGTGATGGCGATCGCTATCGTTGCGTCGACTGCCTACAAGATCGAGAAGGACCTTTCGATCGCGGTTGGGCAAGAAACGGTCGTCGGACCGTATACGCTGAAGCTCGTCTCGCTCTCCCACACGATGGAGAAAAACTACGAAGCGCTCCACGCGACGATCGGCGTCTATGACGCGAAATCGGGAGCGCTTCTCGATACGCTGCTTCCCGAGCGCCGTTTTTATCCCCGAAGCGAAGAGACGACGACCGAGGTCGACATTCGCATGTCGTTCCGCGACGACCTTTACGTTGCCCTCGCGGGGCTCGACCTTGCCGGAGCCCAGGGAAAAGTTCCGCTCACATCAGCAATCGCCGTGCTCAAGGTCTTCGTGAACCCATTGCAGATCTGGCTCTGGCTCGGTTCACTGATCGTGTTTTTCGGAACCTTGGTCGTCGTCATCCCGCGGACGACGGGGCTCGCGATGGAAGCGATGCGTGAAGAGCGTGCGACGGTGCCGACATGAACGCTATCCTTGCTGGGTCTTCTTTTTTCTTGGTCCTCATCGTGAGCTGGCTCGTCGTTCAGCCCTTCTTTGCTGAGCCGACGGTCCCAGAAGGGGAGTCGGAGCGCGAGCGGCTCTTTCTCGCGAAGGAACAGGCGCTCGAGCTACTTGAGGAGCTGGAGAACGATTTCCGCTCGCAGAAACTCGATGAAGCGAGTTATCAGAAGCAGAAGGCGGAGCTCCTCGGAAGGGCCGCCGCCGCAATGTCGCGGCTAGATCTCTGACAAGTAAGTAGTAATAGGCTAACTTGTCAGAGATCTAGTTTTTATTTCTTGGCTGCTTTGAACTAACTACTGGGCGTTTCTCACAGATTCCCGCTTCGCGGGAAATCCATAAAAAACCCCCATTACTTAGTTGTCGCAGCACTAGACGCGCTCGGAGGCGCCCCGCCACTCAATGGAGCTTCGGCTTAAGCAGCTTCGGAAGTATTACGGCCGAACGACCGCGGCCTCGCTCTCCGCGTTCTCCGCGCGGAGTGGTGAGCGAGTTTTCGTTTCCGGACCCAACGGCGCGGGAAAGTCCACGCTCCTCCGGATGATCGCCGGAATCTGTCGGCCGGATGAGGGCGACGTGGTTCTCGACGGCGCCGACCTCTACCGTTCTCCCGAACGAGTGCGCCGTGCAACGCTCCGAAACATCGGCATGCTTTTCAGCGAGACCTTTCTCTATGACGAACTGAGCGTTGAAGAGAATCTCCGCTTCTTCGCAGCACTCCGTCGCGATGCTCGCGAGCCCTCGGCGCTGCTCGCCGAGTTTGGGCTTTCTTCGACGATGAGCAAGCGGGTGCGCGATCTCTCTTCGGGTATGCGCCGAAAGGTCGCCCTGATCAGAACGTTCCTCGGTTCGCCTGCGCTTGTCTTGCTCGATGAACCGTTCGTGCACCTCGATGATTCGGGAAGTTCGTGGGTGGAAAAGCAGGTTGGCGAAACCTGTTCCCGGGGTGGCATCGTGATCGTTTCGGGGCATGCCGCACGCGACGGTTGGACCAATCTGGCCGTTCCCGAGGTGAAGTAGTGTTCAGCGCGTGTTTCCAAAAAGAGCTTCGACTGCTGCACCGCTCGTGGCGAACGATTGGGACGGTGCTGATCTTTGCTCTCCTGCTTGCGGTCACAGCGAGTGTCACACTTCGCGTTCCTGGACTCTCGACGCTGACGCAGCGCTCCATCTTCTGCGGTGCCTATCTCCTCATCTTCCTTTTCTCGGGAACGATCTTCCTCTCCGCGAGCTGGGATCAAGAACGTCGCGAGAGGGCGTTTCTCGGGTCAGTGCTCGCCGGGGGCGATGCGTGGCCGCCGCTTGCCGCCAAAGTTATCGTCCAAACCGGAGTTCTCTTCTTCGTTGGATTGTTTGCCGGTTTTTCGCTCTCCTTGCTTTTCCCGTTCCCGATCACGCGGAATCTCCCCACATTGGTCGCGTTGCTGGGCATCGCCGCACTTGGGTATGTCGCACTCGGTTCCGTCCTCAGTGCGCTTTCGTCTGCGGCGCGCGATCGCGATATCGTATTCCCGATTCTCTTCTTCCCGTTACTTCTGCCGTTCATCTGGGCGCTCGGCACGCTGGGCGTTGCCGCACTCGACGGAGCGCGGCTCAATGTGGCGGATCCGCACTTCGTTTTTGTGGTCGCGTTCGATGTGATATCGATCGCGCTTGCGTCGATTGTATTCCCGTATGTGATTGAGGAGTGAGGTGAGGGGAGAGACCCTTCCCGTTACGCCATGAGCATCGAGACCTTCGTACAACACACCATCTTTCGCTCGCCGTGGATCCACCGCGTCCTCCCGGCGTTTACGTCGGCGCTTGTGGCCTTTGCGATCGGCTATGTGTTCATGGTGACCCCGCTCGAGCGAGTGATGGGTGCCGCGCAGAAGATCTTCTATTTCCACGTGGGCTCGGCGCTCAGTGCGTATGGCGCGATCGCTCTCGTCTTCCTCTCCAGTGTGATGTACCTCGTCGATCGAAAGCCCGCCTGGGATCTGATGAACGAGGCGGCGTCGAGCATTGCGTTTCTCCTCTGCTCGATCGTGCTGGTGAGTGGGATGATCTGGGGACACTCGGCGTGGAACGTGTGGTTCCGCTGGGAGCCAAGACTGGCGACGTTTCTGTTTCTCTGGCTAATCGTGCTCTCTTGCGTGCTGCTCCGCTCGGTTCTCCCTGATGATTCTCGGCGCCGAACGCTCGGCGCGGTGATGGGGATTATCGCTGCCGTGAACATCCCGATCGTCATCTTCTCGATCAAGCTCCTGGCGCGGAACGAGCAGTTGCACCCCGAAGTCGTCGCGCAGCAGGGTCTCCAGGATCCCCGTTATGTGACTGGCTTACTTATCTCAGTCGCCGCTGTTGCATGCCTTTCGGTCTGGTTATTTTTCGTTCGGCTCGGCAACGCGGCGCTGCGCGCTGAGGTCGATGCTCACTTTCGGAGAAGAGGGTAATGGAATCAATCCCGAATACACAGTTCGATCTGTTTCTGGGCTACACCGCGATCTGGGCCTTGATCGCCGGATATCTCTGGTTTCTGCGCCGCGAGCAAACAAAGCTTCGCCGTGAGTTGGAAGAATTGAAGCGGTGATGTGTCTGGGGTTGGATACGCGACACGCTGTTGCGGGGAAACCTTCGATGAAATCCTCTTGGTTGTTGAGATTCGGATGAGCGAGCGAACGGCATTGCTGCCGTTCGCGTCTCATCTCGTTCCACCTACGCCGAGCGCCGGTACCGGTTCCTCCGGTTGTTCTCCTCCCGACGCCTTTCGGTGACCTCCTTGTCTCCGAATGAGATGGTGAGGTTCTTCTGCCCGACCCAGCGGCCTTTCGTGTAGCGGCCGATGGTGAGCGTCAGCTCGTCGCCGTTGCGAGCGACCCGAATCAGTCTCTCGTCTTCGTTGAGCAGCGTCCTTGCGAACTCTTCGTCGCTCGGCTGCGGTGCCTCGGGCGCGACGCACTGGCTCGCGACCCGCATCTCGGTCTCGACATAGTGCGCCGGAACGCGCGGTGATCCGCCTTCCTCGGTCGTCAGGTGGACGACGAGGACGTCGCCTTCCCGCGTGTATCCGGTGAGCACTTCGTCGTCCGCGACATTGAGCGTCACCTGCCGGTAATCCTCCATGGGATTGATCGGGGCGCCGCGCAGAGGCCGAGACAGTCTCCTGACATCCTTCACGACCTTGCCACGCACCTCCTTCTTCTCCGGAACGAGCACGAGCGCTCGGACCAAGATCTCGTGGCCGTCGCGTTCGAAACCCTTGTAAAGCGCACCTGCCGTTGCGATGGCGTCCATCGCAACGGCGAGGTCGTCGACAGGAACGAACGGAGGCCGACGAGCGAACGTGACCGTGCGACTCTCGAGCACATAGAGCTGACGCTCGAGCGGAGTCTCCTCAGTGTAGGTGACTACCGTCTGCCGGCCCTGGGGGCCCAGAAGGACCTTCGCGCCGTCGAAGAGGAGGACGAGATACTCGCCGCCCTTCTCTGCGATGATCTGGTAGGGCCCCTCGAACGAGACGACCGCTCGCGACCTGACCCCACCGACTGACTCCTCGTCGAGCGTCATCGCGAGCGGCGCGGTTTCCCGCGACGAACCCGTCGACGACGACGGGAGGATCGGAGCGCCGACGCTCTCCTCCGCCGTGGCCAGCATGAGCTGGAGCGGCAGAGCCTCCGCGGTGTCGCTCGTGGTCGCCGGCACCTTCGGGTCTTCAGTCGTCGTGGACGCAACCGCGGGGGTCACGACCTCGACGATCGGCGACTCGTTCACCGGCGTGGCGGGTGCCACGTCCTTCGAACTCGCCACCGACGGGACGACTGGTGTCACGACCTCGGCCTTCGGGACGCGACGAGCACGGGAGACGACTCCCGAATCTACGTCGATTCCGATCGGCTCGGACTCCGCCCCCTTGGGTCCCGAGTCACCTCCCGGCTTTGCGCCCTCCGGTTCGGAGCGGCGCTGCGGAAGGAGCGACGTGAACCACCCGCTGACGGTGCTTCGAAGCTGCTCACCACGCGACGGACCGGGGTCCCAAACCTTCGGAGTGGGCTTCATCCACGCCGGTCGAGCGGAGCTCGCCGCCGATGACGTGGACTGTGACGTCGACTGCGGCTTCGGCTGCACATCGGGGGTGGGCGACGACGTCCGTCGCGCCACCGGGGTCGCCCTGCTGCTCTCGAGAGCGGGCTTCGGCCTCACAGCGGGCGGCACCTCCTTCGTGGGAACGCTCGCCCCTTCGGGTTTGCCGTTTGCGCCTTCGTTGATGACGAACAGCAGGAGGCCGGCGTCCACGTGGGTCGGGGCTTGGCTGT
>JADYYL010000010.1 GCA_020853655.1 Deltaproteobacteria bacterium | reverse complement strand
GGAAGGGGACGATTTCGCACTGCGGGCTCGATGCGCGAAATGGGGAACTCGGTAATGCGTAGGGGATACTGTCCGCGAGCGTTGCTCCGAGCCGTGCGCAGTCGACGTCGAGTCGCGTGAACGCTGCTCCCGGAGCGATCTCCTGAGGGTCGAGGTCGCGAGACGGGTCTCCTGGGTAGAATTGAACGGAAGTGTGGCTCAGAGCATTCTCCTGAAGATGGTCAAGCAGAGTCAGCGCCGCCAATTTCACCTGCGAGAGAATCGGATTCTGGCACTGTTTCCACGGGGCAAATCCAAGAGCATCCTTGGGGCATTGAGCGAACCGCTCCTCGTCCTCGTGCATCATCCAGGCCCCTCGTTCTTCAATAGAGCCGGTGCGAGGCGCGAGTGTCGGGCCATCTGGAACGATGATGATAACGTTCAGCGGACGGAGACCCACGACCGCGTGAGCAGCGACGATGTTCGACTGAGCGTGTCCGAAGAGCGTTGTCAGCAGGATACCCGCCGTCGACTGAAACGAGACCCTCACGTCGATAGCGCCAGGGATGCGCTCACTCGCTGAGACCGCGCCGTCCAGTCGATGTCGACCGGACGAGTGCAGTGTCGCAACGCCTCGGCGCTGAGCTTCGGAGAGATCCGGGAGTGCCTGAGCTGCGGTCAGTGCAACATGTTCTGCGAGTTGACGAGCCTCATACTCTTCGATCAACGTGCTCGCGGGCACAAATGCAATCATGGCGATCCCGAGGAGGAGTGGGACGATGACGAGCGAACCGAGGGAGGCGAACCCACCTTCCGTTTTCGGTGTCATTGCGGTTCTCCCGAGAAAGAGTCGTCTGATGTTCGGAGTGTCATTCGAGCAGCAGCTCCGACGGTTATGTGATGGTCGGCGAGGAGGACATCGAGAGGAAAGAGCAGAGGAACCTCAAGGCGCAGCACCACACTCTGCGCATCCTCGTTTCGATTCGCTCGCAACGCGAGACAGGTGACCCCGCTCCTTGGAGGAGTCGGGCCGCACGCAGCCGTCACCAGTGGGAACGAACGACGAACAACCGCAAGAGCACGGTCTTCTATCTCCGCAGATGACGTCCCGGCGCGATTGCAGTCTGAGGCGGCACTGCGCATGCACCGTGCGACTTCGACAAGCGCCGAATGAACGCTCGCTGTTGCGAGTAGATAGCGTGCCAGGTTGAAGCACCCGCCGATGAATGTGACGGCGACGAGAATGGCGAGGGTCATTTCGAGCGAGAACGATCCTCGGCGGTTGGAAACGAGCTTCATGGACGGCCTCCCTGGCGAATGTGAGAGGCGCGCGGCGGATCGGCGAGAGTCTCCGCTGATGGGGTGCCCCCGGCGGCGAGAGCGCCTCGTATGTTGTGAACCTTCGCCAGTGGAACGGCTCCGATGACGAGCATGAGGCCGAGTACCGAAGCGAATACCGGAAAGACCGCGAGGTTCTCGAGACGTCGAACCCGCTCTTCCACCCAGAGCTTCCACTCGGCGTGGGCATAGTCGCTCAGACTGCGAAGGGCATCGCCGAGCTTGCCCCCTTCGCTTCCGGCGACATCGAGATGCAAGAGCACATGGCGAATCGCTGGATGCGCCGCTCTCAGAGCGACTGACCGAACGGCTTCGGAAAGCGGTATTCCACTGGCGACTCTTGCGTAGACGAGCGTGAAGTATCGTGCGGCCGGGACATGACGGATGTCCGAAGCCTCGGAGCACGCGGCTAAGGCTGGCAAAAGGCCGAGCCCCGATTCCACCAACAGGATCAGAGACTCGAGCAATAATGGGAGCGATGAGAGCAGTCGTCCGCGATGTGCGACTTCGCGATGACGGAGCCGAAAGAGCGGCGCTGTGCTTGTCAGGCAGAGCAAACAACTGCCAATGAAAAGCACGGACCCTCCGAGCGCGGCGGTGATGGCGATGGTTATGAGTGGCGAGAGGAAGATGAGCAGGGCGGTGCTGGCGATGAAGGTCCGCCGCGCATTGGGCTCAATGAGCCCCGAGCGTCCAAGCCAATCGTCGAGGTGCGCGAGGTCAACCTCCGCCGACTGAGGGACGGGCTCGACGGCCGCGTCGCGGAGCGACCGAAGGCGATTCATGGGAGCCAAAGCTGAACAGGAGAGTGCGATGCTCGCACCGAGAGCGCATGCGCCGAGGATGATGAAAGCGATGATCATGGTCGAAACGCGCTCATTCGCAGAACGGTCGCGTGACCAATCGCGATGACGACTAGACCTGAGATCGTGCATGCGCGCGCGACGGGTTCAGTTACGGCTGTTGCCCAGAAATCATCCGATCGGAAGGAGAGGCTACACAGCAGCACGGGGCAGAGCATGACAATGATGGACGACGTCATGCGCGTCAACGCGGTGATCGATCGTGCCTGTCGAATGAGCGTCATGCGGTCGCGGGTGATGACAGCGAGGCGGTGCAGTGTCGGGGCCAGTGGCCCACCGTG
The DNA here is from genome assembly GCA_020853655.1 of Deltaproteobacteria bacterium. Taxonomy (GTDB): domain Bacteria; phylum Bdellovibrionota_C; class UBA2361; order SZUA-149; family JADYYL01; genus JADYYL01. The sequence goes on along the minus strand of JADYYL010000010.1, from coordinate 4,462 downwards.
CTCCGCCACCAGCGCGAGTGCCGAACGGAAGAGCGGTAGGTCGGGTGAGGAGAAACGCGCGCCAAAGAGCGCGAGAGCTCTCTCCGGCCGGACGCCAGAAGAGAGGTGAGAGAGAAGCTGCTCGATCTCTTCCCGAACGGGCGAGTGAGACGGAAGAGCGTGCGCGCTCCTCGAGAGCGCTGGATATGCAGCGAGGCCGACTCTCATACTCGCCGCCGTTGCGAGAAGCACCGCGGGCAGGTCCTCAAGGAATGTCGCCGTAGCCGCACGATGGCGCCGATGAAGCGCGAAGCGTCGAGTCAGGAGAAGAATCAGCATGAGTGAGCTCAGGGCGACTCCCCCGCGTAGAAGCACCCGAACATCCAGCGGAGCGAGCGCCAATATCACGGTGAAGGTTACCGCTGCGAGAACGTGTCTCTTTCGATAAAGGGTGTCGAATGCTCCCCGAGGTAGCGGCGTCGCGTGAGCGGTTGCTGTTGTCATCGCACGAAGCCGACGAACGCACTCCACACGGGCGAAGTATGCGCGTGCCGACTTCACTCGACCTCCGTGGAGGAACACCCGTCCGAGTGCAACCGAAGAACTGAACCCGGGGGTAAGAGATCGCATCCCCGTCGTCGAAGAGCCTCTGGGAAGGCGGATATTCCCGCGCCACGTTTCCACACTCCTTCGTCCGTTCCGTCGCACAACCGGAACATCGGCGCGAGCTGGACGTTGCCGTCTGCTGCGGTCTGAATTTCCGCGACTTCGAGAACTCTGCGCTCTCTTGAATCGCGGTTGGAGCCGAGATGGACGACGCAGCTCACCGCCTGCGCGATGTGGCGTCGAATCGGGTCAACACCGACGTGCCCGTAGGCGCGAAGGAGTAAGAGTTCGAGTCGTGCAAGCGCGTCGCGAACCCCTTTGGCGTGGATGGTCGAGACACCCGGGTGACCCGATGTGCACACGTCGATAAATGCCTCCGCCGCCTGAGCATCGCGGAGCTCTCCGAGAATGATCCGATTCATCGCCATCCGCAGTCCGGCGCGAATCGCCTGGGAAGGCGCAATACGACCCGCGCCCTCGGTGTTCGCCTCTCGGGTGAGGAGGGTTCGTGTGAACGGACGATCGAGCGCGAGCTCGTGTGTGTCCTCGATGACCAGCACAGACTCGTCAAGGGGTATCTCGGAGGCGAGGGCTCGAGCGAGCGTTGTCTTCCCCGTGCTGACTTCCCCGGAGATCAACACGGTGGCCTGCCCGGACTGGATGAGGGCGGCAAGGTACTCGAGAACCGGGGCGGGTGCGAGGCGGCGGCGGTGCAGCGTCGCGAGCGAGACCGTCGGATGCCTGGCGATGCGGATGGTGAGGGTCGGACCCATCCCGGGTGGCGAGAACGACTCATGGGTAACGCACAGCCGAATGCGAGAGCCAATCGCCGCGTCGACCACCGGCGTCGCAGCGGTTGATGCTTTGCCGACTCTCCGGAGGAGGTTCTCGATATAGGAAAGATATGCGTCGTGATCGGGGAATGCGAAATCCGTCTGCTGATTCAGGCGGCCACGTTGGACGCTGATATTGTGATAGGACGCGACGATGATGTCGTTGATGTCATGAGATTCAATCAATGGAGTGAGGAGTCCAAACTCTCCGCTCGAAACCTCCAGCGCGCTGATGACGGAAGCACGCTCATCTTCGGAGAGAACTTCTCCGGCCGCTGATTCGACGGAATGAACCATCTCCGCAATGCCACCAGCCGAGAATGAAGGAGTGTCTCCTGATACCCATGGTCTTGCTGCCAGTCGCGCTTTTGCCTCGCGCGCGACGTAACGTGCTGAGGGGGTCATCGGTTCACTGTGCGAGGTCGGTTGAGAAGGCGACACCTGGTGCTCTCGACGTCGATAACGCTTGAGGATCTCTGTGGCGGAGAGGGGAGCTGCGGTGCTGCGAGTCATGGAACCTCTTCATCGAAGTCAACGTCACGTGCACGGCGAGCCGCCGACGGCGAGACGCTCCTGGCGACCTCCGGTGTCGCGCGGAGCCAGCGAGAGTCGCTCTTCAAGATGTAGCTCCGACCATCGGCATCCGTCGCTACTCCGCGGATGCTGTCTTCTGCGGAGGGCTTGGAGTCCGCGGGAAAGAGGCGCGATTCGTCGATGAGCTGATCGTCGACTGGGCGAGAGTCGTCAGAGCCCCGAAGAGCGAAGGTCAGCGAACCGAGCATGGCCGCCGTTTTGATTCGAAGCGCGACGTCCTGACTGACGAGCAGCGTCACCGTATTCGGCGCCTTCGAGGTGGTGTCGTCCGCGCGAAGCGGAACGGTCGAGCTTCCGGCAGAGAGAATCTCCACATTAGAAGCAATGATTGTCGACCGCATCGTGCGCTCCTTCTTATGCACCAGAATCACGTCAACCCGGGCACCAGAGCGCGCCCACCCCTCCACCGCAGACTCTGCATCCACACGAACTGTAATCGCTCTCATCCCCTCCGGAATTCGCTGAACGACGCTATTCTGTTCGAGGGCGCGCGCCGAGACATGGGAGGCGAGAATCGGCGCACCTTCTTGGAGCGTCGCGAGAGCATAGGAGCGGTGATACTCCGCGATGTTGCTGAGGATGCCGAAGGATGAGCGCTCGGGGACGGTGCGAAGCGTATACGCCACGTCAGAGAGTGGCTCGCCCCGTAAGACGTCTCGCTGCGGAGTAGGCACAAGCACCTCTCGTTCCACAGCATCAGCACCCCGGAGGACGAACCCCGCTGACACGGCGAGGAGCGTCACTCCGGCAAGCTGCAAGGCGCGCGCCCTCTGTCTGAGTGGGGTGCTTCGACGTATCACTACGGCGCTCCAAAGTTTGAGGGGGGTGCCGCAAGTGTGAAGTTCGTGAAGTATGTCCCGAGGTCCTGATAGAAGGCATAGACGCCGGAAGTGAGTGCCACGACGGCGCCGATGAACAACACCTGTTCAAGTGCAAGGCTCCCGCGTTCACCGCCTTCGGCTCGCTTCGCGCGACCCAATCTCGGTGTGAGAGGGGCATGGATAGGACCTGGCACCTCGTCGGGCGCTCGATAGGCGGGAGGGGTAGGGGATCGCTTCGGCGGAACGGCGTCGCCGGTATCTGTCATTCTCGGATAATCTGAGTTCATGGGCGCTTCTCCAATGTTCAAAAGTTAGGTGGCAGATCCTCGAGGGTCTCCAAGCATCTCCGATGGGGACCGAAACGGATTCCGGCGAGGAACTCGTTCGAGCGCGGTCAGTCGGGGACGGAACTTGGAGATGCGTGAGAAGAGCTCCGTGAGGAGGTTGGGGACAGGGCTGGGCATGGGCAGCGCGAGGCGAGGGCCGACGGGCGACGTGTGGCGGTCCGCCTTGCTCTGGTCGACGTCGGAGGGCTCGCGACTCCGCGTCGCGACTTCCGCGAGCTGATCGATGACCCGTCTGCTCGCGCGCGATGATCGCCCGTAGAATGTGTCGCCGGAGCCAATCCATGTCGCGCCGGCATTGTCGCGGGGGAGTGAGACGATCGACTGTGCTTCTCCGCTGTCGAGCGAGTTCGCAACGAAACGTTCGAAATCGGATGTGCTTATCCCATGCGAGGTAGGGATGAAGACGGTGACCCCTTCGCCTTCCATGGAGCCGAATCGCGCGCGCTCGACTCCGTGAACATGCACCGCGGCGGGATCTCCGGTGCACACGGAGATTCGGATATCCGCGCGCGATTGTAGTGCAAACGGCACAATGCCTTCACATCCGGCAATATCGATGACAACCGCATCGTAGAGTTCCTGGAGGAGTTCTATCGCGGTGAGTGTTCGCTCGAAACGTTGCGTATCTCGAATCCACGATTCTCGAATGTGCGCGCCGCCGGCAGGCGGAAGGAGATGGTCGAGCCCACACGGTGCGGTGGAGATGGCACTGCGAATAACGGCGGCGTCGAGAGGAGAATCGTCGGCGAGCGCGCCACCGAGCTCCTGTGATGAGAGATGTGGAGAGAGGAGAGCGCGGGCGATGAACGATGTGGCGGAGAGGTCGACGAGCACGGAGCGGTGCTCTTGCAGGTCGAGAGCGTGCGCGATGGCGCATGCCAGTGTGGTCGTGCCGACGCCACCTTTCGCTCCGCTCACTGTGATCAAGTTGCGGTGCCCGTCTCCTCTGACGGAGCGCGCAAGAGAGAGTAGTGCGTGGACGAGTCGCGCCGGTGGGTCATCAAACGAGAAGATGTCCGACGTGACAGATTGGAGTGAGCAGAGCGCGTCGATCGTCATCGCGCGCGATTCGAGGAACACGAAGCAGCCGGTCTGCGGATGTTCCGTCTGAAGACGAAGCGCGCCGTCAATAATCTCACCAATCTGCATTCCGGGGCCGAATGCGACACAGGCCGGCGCCATGCCGAGCATCAGGTCTTCGACTGCACACGGGTATGTCTCTGCGAGTCGAACGTGACCCACCGTGTCGCGACACTCTTCGATGATCGCGTCGATACGGCTC
>JADYYL010000009.1 GCA_020853655.1 Deltaproteobacteria bacterium | reverse complement strand
TCGGCAGATCGCGCGTCAGTCGGAAATAGAAATAGAGCGCGGTACCACCGCCGACGATAGCGACCAACAGCCCAACAATCAGGCTGCTCCAAAAAATAAACTTCAGGATCTTTCGAATCATCGTTACGGTCTTAGCGAGAGTCTCGGGATCACCGCGATAGCACTCCGCTCAAATCTGTTAAATCTTCTCACATGCTTTGGTCAGCGAATCCGTTTGGTCGCTCCCGAGGCGCTCATCTGTGCATCGCGCCACCGAGCACCGAGCAACAAGCGGAATAAGATATGGCTTTCATGCGCCTTCTGTCACGGACAGAAACTCGCTTTCTGGGATAACCCCTCCCCATCGGCGCTCCGGCTCGCGCCGCCGCCTCATTGCATCTGATGTTCAGACGGCGGGGAAGGCTCAGATAGTGTCGCTGCAGAACCCTCCAACACGTCGAGCTCCGCGCGACTCACCACGCCATCGTAGATCCCATCCGGCCCCTCAAAGCGAAGAGCCACCGGCGCTGCGGTATCGCGGGAACCCTCGCCAGAACGAACCTCACCCAACTCGACGAAGCCACCCCGAATCTCGCGGCCCTCTCGTCGACCGGCTACCTCCAGTGACTTCGGATCCGGGGCTGCAACCACGCCATCGAGCGGGGCATCTCCACCGTATGAAATCACGGGCAGGCTGAGCACCTGGGCCGCAAATCTGCGCGCAACCACGGAGTCGATGGCGAGGCCGCCGGTTGTTTCTTCGCAGCTCCGATGCGAAGTCCACGAACCGCTCGCAGATCTTCTCAGCGCGACGATCGGCTCACGTGCCGCAGACGACCAGCGACGCCAACAAAGGTGTTCCACCTCATCCGGCCCAACGACGCCTAAGGGCAATCGAGCTCGAAATGCGTTCGCGGGTCCGACGAAGTCGAGGTGGTAGCGGCGCACAAGCTTGTAAACCGTCGGGCGCCCCTCTATCCGCGCGAAGAACTCGCGCGCTCCATTTCGCTCTGCCTCAAAGAACGAAATCTTTTGTTCCGGTTCAGAGGTATCGGCTGTCCGAATACCGAGTGTGACCATGGGTCTCTCAAGCGCAGCTTCAGCCCCCGGCGCTGAAGCACTTGGCAAGAACGCATCCGCTTTGAGGAGTTTGAGTTCACGCACCTTGCGTTCCAGCAGCTCGCGATCGCCCGTAAAGCTCTTCGCCCCATACGTGACAAGCCATCGACCTGCCTCGTCACGATCAAACGCAACGCGCGTCCCATCTCTTCTCGTCGCCTCGAGTCGACGAAGGCTTTCAACATCAACTCGAAACGGAGTACGCAGATGAGCGTTCTCCGGCGTCAGGTTCATGGCCTCAAACAGGACCTCTTCAACCACGTAAATGTCGCGTTGATCGTTTACTCGGAGAAAGCGACGACCAGTGACGGGGTTTTTGGCCCCGTAAACCAATTTGGTTGTTTTTCCACCGTCGTGCACGACATCGCAGGAAAGGGTGGGGAAGCCGTATGAATCGGGCGCACTCTGCTCCGCAGCCGTGATCACATTCTCCACCTGGATCTGCGCGAAGGCGCTGAGCAACTTCCGAAACGCCGCGGGATCAAGCGTGATGTCGGGCGCATCTCGGTCAATAAACCCCCGCTCGGTCTTTGCTATCGCGACCTGCCCGGCGGTGCTCGCGCACACAATCGAAGAAACGTTCTGCGGCGCGATACGGATGGTCACGCGAGCATTCTCGCTCTGCACCGAAGACGCTCGCTGACGCGAGAAATCGGTCCAGAGATAGAGCCCCCCAGCGACAAGAATGCTTGCTGCGATCCCGAGTCTCAGGAACACGTTCATTGTCCGCTCCTTCTCCTCCACCAGACAAGAATTCCGGTGAGTACAATCGCCTGCGGGAAAAGGATTCCGGCCGTGAGAAGTACCTGAGAAAACTCCTCCTGCGTCAGGCCCTTCTTGGATCCGCGAAGTGACCGAGCCCGAACGGAGATTCCCCGTTCCTCACCAAGCACCCAGTTCAACGCATTGAGAAAGAAATCTCGGTTGAAAAGTTGCGGGATGTTTGCATTCGAAACGAAATCCGAGTCACCGATGACCGCAAGCCGCGTGCCCGGGTAAGCACCTTGAGCAGAGCCTTCGAATGCAACAGCGACCGGCACTGGCCCAGCGAGATCTCCGGGATCGCGCGCGGCCTGAGCCTTAGAAAACAGCTGCTCGAGGCTGCGCTCCGCCCAGCTCTTCGAGCTTGACCGCGCGAACTCCGTCAACGTTCCATCTTTCGAGGTAGTGCGAATGGAGACGGAATTCGCGGTCGCGAGCACAATCGCGTTCGTGAATCCCTTCACGATGGGATGATCGCTGTAATCAGCAATCAGCGGCTCAACCCCAAGTCCCCCGCCGGGCACATACATCTTCTTCAACTCGTCCACGACAACGTCTCGCCCGACCTCGATCCCAAGCGGAGAGACGAGGAGAGCGAGGTCGTCCGGCGTGTTGGGCTCTGTGAGAAACACCGCCCGTCCACCGCCGCGAAGATACGCGTCTACCGCGGCGCGCTCGATCTCGGTGTAGGGTTTCTTCGGAGCAACGGCGACAAGCGCAGCGGCATCGCTCGGCACAGCGCCCGTCGACGCGAGCGAGAGCTTGCGCACCTCAATGCTCTCGCCCTCGATCGATTCCCGAAGGAACGTATAGCCGCTTCGCTCCGGCGTATTCACGTCGGGCTCTCCGTGCCCAAAGACGTAGTAGACCACTCGCGCGTCAGTGCGCAGGAGCTTCTTCACCGCGTTGATAATCGACTCCTCGTTCAGCGTCCGAGCGACTTTCGCCTCACGAGGCTCGTCACCGATCAAATAGCTCAGGTGCAGAGTATTCGCTTGGCTGATCCCATACTCCTCGAGAAGCGTCGGTTGCTTCTCAGGATCGATCATCTGGAAGGTCACCTGCGGCGATGCGGTAACCATGAGATCGAGTAACTCGCGAAGGCGTGGATTCTCGACCTTCCCGCCGGTGAAGAATCCCCGCATTTCGAGCGGATGCTCCAGCTTCTGCAGGATAGCGTCAGACTCCGGCGCCAGTGTGTAGACTTTGGCCTCCGTGACGTCGATACGGAACAGTTCGTGCCGGGAGACGATGACATTGGCGATCGTGAGAATGGCGAGCACGAGAACGATGTACACACTCTCGAACAATCGCTGCCGAGCGATTCCACCGGCGAAGGTACCGCCCAGCGACCGGGCACCTCCGGCAAAAAGAAAGCTCACGATCAGGGCAACTCCAATGCCCAGTTCGAGGAATGCCGGCCACGTCGAGCCCAGCGGCGAAAACAAGGCGACGATCCCGCCGAAGACGAGAAAAACGAGCCCCGTGAGGCCGAGGAGAGAACGTTTCGAGCGGTTCATCGAAGCCTCTCGAATTCGAGCGCTCGGGCGGCAAGAAACACACCGACGAAGATGAGCGAGATAAAATAAAAGATGTCGTCTCCCTGCAGAACTCCGCGCACAAAGCTCTCCGTATGAGACGCCGGCGTCAAATAGCGAACCATACGGCCGAACGTTCCGCCGATCTTTTCCGCCGGGGTGTCAATGAGATAGAGCACGAGAAAGACGACGAGGCTGAGAACGCCAGAGATCGTTTGATTCGAACAGAGGCTCGAGACAAACAATCCAATCGCGCCGAACGCCGCAGCAAAGAGGAGGAGCCCCGCATACCCGACAAGAATCGGAGCGACCTCGGGATCGGAAAAGATCACAAGCGACGCGGGGAACACCGCGGAGAGCAACACAGTCACGGCTAACACAACCAAGAGGGCAAAGTATTTTCCGGCGACGATCTCCGAAGCGGAAAGCGGCGAAGTCTTTAAAAGCTCAAACGTCCCGGTTCGCCGCTCCTCGGCGAGGAGTCGCATCGTGACCACCGGAATCAAGAAGACGAGCACTATCTCGAGGGTTTCGAGCAGCGGAAGGATGACCCATTCATTCAGACTCGTTGTTGTTTCCGGAACGATCGAAGACTGTTGGAGGACAGCGTTAAACTGCAAGATCAGACTAAAGAAGAAGAAGGCAGACAGCAGCAAGAATGCGCTGCACAGCACGTAGAACAGCGGTGTGGTGAACCAGCTGCGAAGCTCCCGTAAGAATATGGCTCGTGCTTTCGCGCTCATCCGACGTGATCCAATGCTTCAATAAATCGGGTTTCAATACTCTTCTCTCGCGTGACCTCATCCAGAGAGCCCGAGAGGACAACCTTGCCACGGGCAAGCATGACGACGTGTGAGCAGAGCTGCGTCACCTCTTGAAGAATATGGGTGCTAATCAGAACGGTATGCTCGCCCCGCAAGCTCCCGATGAGTTTCCGCATCTCGACGATCTGCAACGGATCGAGGCCGCTGGTCGGCTCATCGAGAATGATCACCGGCGGCCGGTGAACGAGCGCCTGAGCCAGTCCGACTCGCTGCCGAAATCCCCGCGAAAGGTTTCCACACAGTCGCCCCGCGACGGTGACGAGATCGCACTGGTCGAGAACTCTGTCCACCGCCGTCCTCAGCTCGCGGCTGTGGACACCCTTCACCCGTGCAACGAACGAAAGATACTCTCGCACGCGCATCTCGTTATAAAGCGGTGGCTGATCGGGGAGATAACCGAGGCGCTCGCGAACCTCTCGGGCATTTTTGAGAATGTCGAAGTCCGCGATCCTTGCCGTTCCGGAAGACGGCAGGAGGGAGGTGACCAGCATGCGAATCGTGGTGCTTTTCCCCGCGCCATTTGGACCGAGCATCCCCACAATCGCCCCCTTCCCGATGGAAAAGGAGACATCGCTCGCCGCCGCGATGTCTTGGGAACCGGTCCCGCCGGGGAACACACGGGAGAGCTTCAACGCCTCGATCATGGCCGAATTCCCTGGTTCAAATGCGCAATATCACCACTCATTCTCATCGCTGCATAATACTGTGAGTAGGGAATGATCACTTTGAGAGCGTCTTATGAGCGAATTCGATAGCGGACCCCAAATGGGACCTCAAGCCGGTTCTCCGCTTGCCGGCGCAAACGGCCATGGTCTGAAGCAGCAGGCCGATCGAATCGTTCATACCACCGGAATGAACGCCGTGGGCGCTACTAAATGCGGAGTCGAGACTCTCTGTGTCAATAATCTTGGCTCGCTCGCCAAGAAGCTCGCCTCCGCATTGCTGGG
>JADYYL010000008.1 GCA_020853655.1 Deltaproteobacteria bacterium | reverse complement strand
GGCGAGAGCGATCGCTTCGGTCGAAACATCCGCGCCTATGATCCGTTTGAACGCTGCGCTTGCGGGCCGGAGGAGTCGCCCGACGCCGCAACCGATTTCGAGCGCGGTTGCGTTCTTCGCCCACTGAGCATCCTTGGAGCCGAAGATGATTTTGAAGTCGCGTTCTCCGACGGCCCACATGGCGGCGTCGTCGCGTACGCCATCGGCCATCCAGTATCGATAGTCATGCGAGATGCGCCGGTCCCACTCGTGACGCATGCGCGCCGCGAGAGCGTCGGGGCTGAGATCTGAGGAGCTAACACCCATTCCGATTCACAGGTCCATTGAGCTGATGACTACACGGTGGCCGCGTCGCGCTTGGAAAAAGCGCAAGGACACCTGAAGATATTGATGCGTGATAGCTTTTAAGGAATTCGGCTTTGTTGCCGTCGCCTACGTCATTTCCGCCACTTACACTGGAGGCTACCCCCAGAGCGCGACCCCCAGAGCGCGATCAACGAATGCGCGCCGAGCGGAGCGAGGACATGAGTATAGAGCAATGGGTCCGGGGACTTAGGCTGGAGGGTGCCCCCAGAGAAGGAGACCGGGGGACGAGGATAAATTTAGAACGCGACGCGAATCGTGCTTCCAGGGAGCGCCTGTGCCGGCTCGGCTCTCTTGCCGCTTTCCACCGGCTTCGGTGCCGGTGTCGCCGCCGGTGCGCTCGCCGCGCTCGTGCCCGCCGATGCGGCTGCAGCTTCCGCTGCTAGCATCTGTTGGACATCGCGATATTTTCCCTCTTTGTCGTCAAGAATCTCGCGATAAGCTCCGGCGATAATCTCCATCAGATTAATGACCCGCTGGATCTTAGCTGGATCCTTCTGCAGGTTCGCCTCGGTCAAGTAATACAACATGAAGTCGTAGAGCCGATCGAGGTCCTTCGCTATTTGCCCCCCCTTCTCAAAGTCGAGGGTGTGCATCAACTCGGCAATAATCGCCTGTGACTTGCTAAGAAATCGGGCAAACTTTGGGATGTCCCGGGCGAGGAGCCCTTCTTTGGCGTGGTTGAGGAATTTCAGAGCGCCCTCATACATCATGAGGAGCAAACGGCCGCGATCGACCGTCGAGATCTGCACTGCCGTGTAGTTCTTGTGTGCTAACTTTCCGTACATACTACGCTTTCCCGCCCCCAAGTAGCCAAGCCCTTCCAACACGTTCCATCAATTACTTATCGTAACGAGCCTTCTCTCTCCTTGAGTGCTTTCTGCACCTGGACGCATTTCCCAAACAGATATCGCAAGAAATCAATGATTTACGTCGTAGACACTTCAATAAGCGTGCCACTGACAACCCGGTGGGGAATGGATGAGTAGGCCGATCGCCCCTAACCTCTCGCGTCGCGAGGAAGATATCGTGACGAACCTCGATACAGGACGCGTCACAACCCTGCGACGCGCGTTATCTCACGCTATCCGAGCCCTGCGAGGATACCGGACAGTTGAGCCTGGGTCGCCTGGAAACGCGCCGTGATCGTTTCGAGCCGAGCGAACTGAGCTTCGAGGCCTCGACGCATCGTGTCGGTGTTCCGCTCCAATGCTTCGATCTTATCGTTCAAGCTCTCGATCTGCGTGTTGTTCGCCTCCTGCGAGACGTCGATGAAACCATCGAACTTCGTATACTCGTAGAGAAACCCACTGATGCCAGCAGCGCTATCTGCGAAATTTCGAAAGAGTTCAGTCGCGCCTACCGGGTCGCCCGACAACTTTGTCTTGAACGCATCAAGATCGAACGCCAGCGTTCCGTCTCGATTCGTGCTGATGCCAAGTTCCGAGAAGCTCGTCACGCTTGTTCCCGACGGAGCATCGGCTTCTGAGATTGCAAGCCGGACTCGCGCCAGAAACTCGTTATCGAGTCGAGTCTTCGCAAGCGAACCGAAAGTGTTGACGATCTCGCCACCTTCTTCCGTTCGCGAGATTTGGTCGTTCTCTGCAACGAACTCAACGATATCGTTGTATCCATCGACGATCTCTTGGAACAGATCGCCTGTGGTGTCGGCATCATCGCTCACAGTGATATCCGCCGTGCCGACTTTCGACATCTGAAGCGTCACACCCGAGAACACATCGCTCACTGCATTCGTCGAACGCGTGATTGTTCCTGTGATACCGGAGACGGAGAACACAGCGTTCGTCGCTTGATCAGTCGTCCGTGTCTGAAGATCAGAGTTTCCGCCGAAGCCAGCACCCGACGTCGGAACGTCAAATGCGATGGTGCCCAGCTCGGTGCCTTCTTTCAGCGACGCGACGACCACACGATAAGACGGTGTCGCAGTCGTTCCAACGTTGACGATCGATGCGACGGCACGTCCTGAGGCGTTCGAATTTGCATTGAACGCATCGACGTATTCTTGCACCGTCGTCGCACTCGTAATGTCCACGTCCACGCTGACGAGATCAGCGCCCGTGCCGATATCAACACCGATCGTTTGTGTCCCGACCGCATTCGCAGCAAACGCAGTCGTCGTCAGGGCATAGGCATCGTTGTATGACGCTGTCGCTGTCGACGCCACAGACGTCGCCGTAACCGTGAACGCAGCGTTGTTCGCCGCGGAGCTGACGGCAGCCGTTGCGACAGAAGAATCAGAGCTCGATGATTTCTTGCTCACGCCGCCGCCGTTCGCAGTGCGAAACTTGTCGAGCAGATCGTTCAGCGCGAGAATTTTGGTATTGAGTTCGTCAAGCGCTTCGTTCTCGGACTCAAGAAAGTCGATGTCCGCGCGACGAATCTCGTTCGTCTTGTTTCGCGAATCGACGAGCGCTTGAATGAGCGAAGCACTATCAATGCCGGACGCAAGTCCAGAAAACTGGGCGGTCGCCATATCCTTGTTTCCCTCCTTGGGAACTTCTTAAATCCAATCCTTTTCCAGCAATCTTTGCCGGACCGGAGTTCCTCCCCACCACCACAACCACATCGAAAGAAGTAACCCGCGACTTAGAGTGTCGACCTCGTGAATGGAAAACTTGAGCACGCCGCCGGAGAAAATCGTCCGAATTCCAACCACCTAGCGGAATCAGTCTGTAATCGTCGATTCCACGGCGTCGGGGAGGTACGACACCTGAGAGCGAACGGCGGTCAATTCCGATTCTTCTCAGGAAAACAGGCCCTTACGCCGATACTGATATGGGTCCAAAAAGTGCGATCGCCGGCTCAAACAGGCGAACTTTCGGCAGAGTGATGCACAGTCAGTTCAACGCCCTCATCATCGAGCCGAATCCCACGGTTCGAGGATACCTTTGGCAAGCGACGCTTGCATCGCCACACTTCCATCGAGTGAAGGCTGTCTCCAAGATCGAGTCCGCCCTCGAACGTCTCAATGAACACCCGTTCGACTGCATACTCGTGTCCTCCAACTTTCCCCGGGAAGAGATCGAATCGTTCATCGAGCGCGCGAAGAGTACCAACGGCGGAAAAGAAGCGGCGTATATTTGGGTACTGCGGGCCAAGCATCAAAGTTCGAACAACATCGCCCAGGGCCTTCTTGGTGGGCTGAATGGATTCTTGCTCGAGCCCTTCTCCGCCGACTCGCTTCGACGTGTCGCAATCGCTGCCGCAAAAGTGAAGAAAGAGTTTGACCGACAGCGGACCGAGGCCGCTCTCCGCATTATCGTCAGCGATGTGATGAAGGCGCTCGACGCGCTCGCGCTCGCCCAATCCGCGAGCGCCGAAGTCAATCGCAGTCGGAAGGAGTTTGCGAAAGCAGCAGCCGCGTTGAAAACGATTCCGACAGAGGATCGAGACCTGTACTACAAAGTCGCCTGCGAGCTGTTTGAGACAGCGCCTCCCAAGCCTTCGATCGGCTACAAAGGCGCGAGTAAGCGCATCAAACAGCGCCTCACGAAGAAGCAAGCCGCTGGGGGCTGATCGACGTTGTGAAGACCCCTGCGCCACAGCTGGAGCAGGTCGCGAAAACACCGGGTGGGGAGCGTCCCCCAGAGAGGCCGAGGTTGATCTGCTCGAGCGACGAAGGCCGAGCGCAATTGATCGATAGTCGCGAGGAGAATGAAGCTTACTTCCGCGCGGCGGCGCCGGCGAGCATTGCGGAGAGCGAATCGGCAGTCGAATTGAGCTTTCCGATCTTTTGCTCCAGGTTTGCGAAAAGAAGCTTCAACGTCTGGGCTTGCTTCTCGATATTGGTCTCGACGCGCTCGATTCGATCGTTCAGAGACTTGTTCTCGTCGTCATTCGTGCGCTTCGAGATATCGACCTGCCCTTGAAACTTCGTATATTCATCGATGATTCCGTTCGTCGTACCGAGCGTATCAGCAAACTTTGTCAGCAGCGTCGACGCGCCAACAGAGTCAGTCGCAAGTTGTTCGGTGAACTTATTCGCATCGATTTTGTATAACCCATCTCGCTCAATCGTAAGTCCGAGATCCGCGAGGATATTCACCTCCGTGCCGAGCCCGCCTGAATTGGAATCGGAGATTGCATTCCGGATTGACTGAAGCACTTGGTTATCAACCCGCGCGTGAGCCAGCGTTCCGTAAACGTTCTGCAACCGGCCGTCGACCTCTTCCTGCGTGATGGTGTCGTTCTCCTTCACGTACTTGATCAACTCGTTCAGTGCACCGACAACCGAATCAAACTTCGTCGCCGTCTTGTCACGATCGTCGTTCACTTGCACGAGAATCGGCCCACCTTCACGCTTCAGATCCAGCGTCACGCCGGGCAACAACCCGGAGATTTTATTGCTCGCACGGGTGATTTGTCCGATGCCCGACACAGTAAAAACAGCATCTTCTGCTTGAGACAGAGTGGAGCTAGTGAGCGCTCCTGTCGCGGTGATAGCGGGGTCAACGGCGACGGTGAGCGATCCTTTTTCCAGTCCGCTCTCGCTCGTTTGCATGAGCAGGATGTATTGCGGGGCTGATTCCGTTCCAACGTTCACGGGGCTCGCCGTCACCTTTCCACCGCTCAGTTCGCCGATCTCTGCGACGAGTTCAGCGAGATTGGTTTGATTCGAAACGGGGACATCGACCGTTGTCGCATTCGCACCCGTGCCGACGGTCAGCGTGATATTCGCCGTTCCGGTCAATCCAGGAAACAATGGAGCCGTCGCGCTCGTGAATCGATCGTCGAACGAGAAGGTCGCCGCCTGTGCAAGGTTTGTGACCGTGACAGTCGTTGAGGATACCTGGGCGTTGTTAGACGCCGAGACACCGACGGAATCGTCGTCGCTCGAGATCGCGTTCTTCGAGATCGGACTGCCGGCAAGCGTGCGGAAATCTTTCACAGCGTCTCGAAGCTTCAGAAGCTTCGTGTTGAGTTCATCGAACGCTTTGTTCTCGTTCTCGTTCTCTTCAACCTTCTTTTTGACGGGGCCAATCGCAAGCCGACGGGTGTCCCCCATGGACTTGATAATCGCGTCGCTATCGATCCCCGACGCGAGACCTGTGAATGATATTCCCGCCACAGCACCCCCGCTCTATCTCGAGTCATCCAGTTCGTGAACGCACGAGCACGGCAAGATCTGCCGATGGCAAGCGCGGAGACCCCATTCGTTCCTCGCTATTTCGAGGAGTTATCGGAAAAGGCGAGCCGAATGGAGGCGTCGTGACAAGACAAAGCAAGAACGATACCGGACTACCGGCTGGGGGTTGTCGAGGTTCTATAGAGGACGTAGGAAGGCGGGGCGTTTCTTACGCCGAGCTATCGACGAACAGACCGGCGTCGACCTGTCGGATCTTCACCATCTCTTCAGGGGGAAACTGGCGGACGACTCGCCCGGTCTCGCGGTCGACGATTTGGAAGTTGAAGGAGCTGATGTATCCAGCGCCCTTCCCCTTGCCATGGAAATCGACGTTAAATTTGATCGCGGTATCGGAGTTCAGCGAGGAGCGGAGCTTCTGAGCGAGCTCGTTTTCGAGCCCCACCTTCGCCTCGTCCTTTTCGGTTTGCTTGCGCTCTTCAGCGGAAGCAACTTTGCTGAGCAACACTTTCACCGCATCAGCGCCGTTCTTCTCGTTCGAGAATACTTCAGAGGGCTCTGTGGTTGCCTGAGTCTGCGCAATTGCTGGAGAGGTTGGGGTGGGCGACGGAGCCGCAGCGGAAGCGCTGAAAAGCACCTCTGCGCTTGATTTCACGGCTGTTGTGTTACTGCCCGTAGCCATGTCGTACTGCTTCATCCGTAAACTGCCCGAGGATCCGAGTTGAAGAATCCATCTTCAACGAAAAAAGCTTCTAAAACCCTCGAGTAAGTAATCGGCAAAGCTCGTAGGCGACTTGAGAGTTTTTTCTAGATCGACCTTTTGTGAGCGATTTCAGTCACCTGCTTGGCCCGAGCGGGCAACAACGCCTCCCAGTGCTCGGTATCTGACCAGAGCAATTTCTTCCAATTCGCAATGACTTCGGGCTGATAGGAGCGAAATCTCGTTTCAAGCTCAAGAACACGAGCATCGACGGACTCGATGGAGGTTTCCACGAAAGAAAAGAGACCGTGCCTCTCTCCCCAGCTTGCGTCGCGCCACAATCCGTCCAGACTCAGCGCTCCAAAGGATGCTCGACCGATTCTGCGCTCCACCGCTGGGCCGATGACGAAAGGTCCAAGTCCCAGCGAAAGCTCTGAGAGGCGAACGGAAGCCTCGTTGAATGCAACGGCGAGGTCGCAGGCGCTGACGACGCCAACGCCTCCCCCCACGATTTTCCCATGAACACGGGCAACAACGATTTTCGGGGAACGAGTTAGGGCGAGAATGAGGTCTGCGAAGCCGGAGAATACGTTCTGATCTGCGGGAGGCGCCCCCTCACCCTTCGTCTCCTCAAGATAGGCGCCGCCACAAAATGCCCCGTCGCCACGACTACTGAGACTGATGGCCGTCAGCTCTGTTCGTGCGCTCAACTCGCGAACTGCGACCGCAAGCTCGGTGAGAACGGAGTACGAAAGGGCGTTGCCTTTGTTGCTCCAAAACTCGATCCGTCCAATGACGCCATCGGCAGTCACGGCCACGCCACCGCTGTAACTCGTTGTATTCATCGATGATACCTTCTGCGTCTCAGGGAGGAGGGCGCCGTTCCTCATCGACATTCTCCCGCTCTCTTACTTGAGAGCGCGACGCGCCTGCCGCCCGAGCCTTGCGCGTCAGAGCGAACCAAGTCAACGTCCAGTTCCTGCATCTAACGATCGGCGGTCGTGTGGAAATCCAGGGTAATGCGTCAAATACCGTCCTAACGTTTCTTGATTCTCGACTTCAGGATATATTCCTGACCCGACATAGTGGCTCACAATGAACGGTTCATGACAGATACCCCGGTCCTCAACACCTCCAAAGCTCCGCCTGAGCAGCCAACCGGGGCGAACTGCTCTTCACAGAATGCGGCCCTTATTGCTTTGGCCCTTTTCGCCGCTATCATCCTTTTCCTCTACTACCCCGTGCTGGAGAGTATCGCCCGTGTCTGCTGGGACAACGAGGACTACTCACACGGTTTGATACTGCCGCTGATCACCGGCTACTTGATCGTGACGAAGCGCAAGGAGCTCTCTCACAAGATGTTCGGCGCGGGCGACGCCGGCGCGCTTGACCGAAAGGTGCCGCTTTCTAAGAGCGGTTTGATTCTGCTTGTCCTCGGAGTGCTGACCTACCTGGTTGGGACCGTCTCCCAACTGTTCTTCACTGCATGGATCTCGTTTTTCCTGACGACGATCGGAACCTTACAGCTCCTGCTCGGAACGAGCGCCGCGAGTCCATATATTGCCCCTATCGGGTTGATGTTCATGGCGAAACCGATGCCGGATTCGTTGGTGCCGAAGTTGTTCTGGCCGCTGCAAGTGATGGCCGCGAAGATCAGCGCATGGCTGCTCGAGCTGCTCGAAGTGCCGGTCTATCTTCAGGGCAACATTATCGAGATCCCCGGAATGCGATTGATGGTCGAAGAAGCGTGTAGCGGAATTCGCTCGATGATGGCGCTCCTGACTGTCGCACTCATCGTGATGTTCATCGTGGAGATGTCGACGATAAGTCGGTTTGTGATTTTCTTCGTTTCGGTCGCAACGGCAGTGGTTTTGAATGTCATCCGCGTCGCCGCGACAGGCGTTCTCGCACACTTCGTGAGCGCTGAATCCGCGACAGGATTCTTTCACACGTTCTCGGGAATCATCGTCTTCATTATCGGTTTGGCAGTGGTGTATTCGCTTGCAATCTGGCTAGAGCGCGGGCGGGCGAAGGCGAAACCGGCGGAGGCAGTATGAGCAGCGGGACGGTGATTGAAGTTCGCGCTCTTGCTCCACTCCGACTATCGCCGAGCGGAGTCAAAGTTGCGACTGTGCTGCTGATTGTTGCTCTGTGCGGCGCATATTTCTACCGCCTCAATCCGGCGCAGCCACCCGTGGTATCCGTGCCGGTCGACACCATTTCGGAACAGCTGGGCGAGTGGAAGGGTGGAACGGCGGCGACGCTGGAGAGCGCATCGCGCGATATCCTCCAGTTGGACCGTTACGTGCGGCGGATGTATCGCGACCCGGCGGACACGAACGTCTTCCTCTATATCGGATACTGGAAGCAGCAAAACGGCGACTCGCAGGCGGCGAAGCACACGCCGAGTCTGTGTCTCCCCTCGAACGGCTGGCATATTGAGCGGCTTGGCAAACGGACGCTGTCGCTGCCGTTCGCTGATGGGCAGCTGAAACCACTCGAAGTCAACCGAATCGTCGGTGAGATCGATCGATCGCGGCACCTGATCTACTACTACTTCACCAACGGTACGGAGTATTACCCGGAGGAGTGGCAGTCGCTCGCTCGTATCTCCTGGAATGCGTTTCTCCGAAGACGGACGGATGGGGGTATCGTGGAGGTGAGCACGGAGCTGAAACCGGGACCTGAGGGCATGGCCGAGGCGGAACGGGCCCTCCTTCGGTTGTTAACCGAAGTGCAACCGAAGCTCGACCACCTCATCGCCTCGGCGAAGGAAACTCGCTAAGAGTTTTGAGGACTTACCCTGGAGGCTACCCCCAGGAGAGGGAAACTCGACGGACCGATTCAGTAACTCGACTCATCGGTAGACGTTGACGGGAACCAAGCTTGTTGCTACCCGCAGCTCGGATAGCGATATATAGGGACAGAACGTATCCACACTCCTATCGGCGACGAAATACATGGGTGAAAAGTCGCTCGTCATTGTTGAGTCCCCTACCAAGGCTCGAACGATCACGAAATTTCTCGGGAAGGACTTCATCGTCAAGGCCTCGAATGGCCATGTACGCGACCTTCCCAATAGTGCCGCCGAGATCCCTGCCAAGATCAAGAAGGAACCGTGGTCCCGACTCGGGGTCAATGACCAGGCCGACTTCGAAGCCCTCTACATCGTCCCCCCGGAGAAGCGCGAACATGTGAAGTCGCTTCAGGCCGCGATGAAAGAAGCTTCCATCCTCTACCTCGCAACCGACGAAGACCGCGAAGGAGAATCAATCAGCTGGCACCTCGTCGAGACTCTGAAGCCAAAGATCCCCACGAAGCGGCTCGTCTTCCACGAAATTACGAAGGAAGCGATCCAGCACGCCGTGGCCACGCCGCGCGATATCGACGAGAACCTCGTGAAGGCGCAAGAGACACGACGAATTGTGGACCGACTCTTCGGTTACGAAGTCAGCCCGCTGCTCTGGAAGAAGATGGCGCGCGGACTCAGCGCTGGTCGTGTGCAGAGTGTCGCCATTCGACTCCTCGTCGAACGCGAACGAGCCCGGATGAGATTCGTGCCGTCGATTTATTGGGGCATTGAAGGGAAGTTCGCGAAAAACTCCGGCGACGTTTCCGTCATCGAAGCAGAACTGACCCATGTCGGCGACAAGCGCGTCGCGATTGGGAAAGATTTCGATCCGGAAACTGGTAAGCTCATCTCACCGAACGAAGTCACCGTCCTCAATGAGACGACGGGACCATCGCTCGCAGAAAAGCTGCGCGCTTCACCGGCGATCGTTCACAACATCGAAGAGAAACCGTTCACCCAACGGCCGTCTCCACCCTTCGTCACGAGTTCGCTCCAACAAGAGGGCAACCGAAAGCTCAAGCTCTCGGCCAAGCGAACCATGACGATCGCGCAGCAGCTCTACGAAAACGGTTTCATCACTTACATGCGAACCGATTCCACGACGCTCTCGCAAGAGGCGCTGAACGGCGCGAGAACCTTCATCGAGAAGGAATACGGGAAGCAGTATCTCCCCGCTCAGCCGCGGACGTATCAGACCAAAGTCCGAAATGCGCAGGAAGCGCACGAAGCGATTCGTCCTGCCGGAGAAAAGTTTACGGCCCCCGAAACCGTGCGCGCCCAACTCGGCGAGGATGCGTTCCGCCTCTACGATCTGATTTGGAAGCGCACTGTTGCTTCGCAAATGAACGACGCGCATGGAACGTATGTGAACGTCACCATCCGCTGCGCTGACGCGAGCTTCCGCGCGAGCGGGAAGACGATTACGTTTCCTGGATTCCTTCGCGCTTACGTCGAAGGCTCCGACGATCCCGATGCAGATCTCGCAGACCAAGAGCGCATCCTTCCGAAAGTCGCGAAGGGCGAGCAGCTTGACGTGAAGGCGATGGATGCCTCCGAGCACAGCACGCAAGCTCCGCAACGGTTCACAGAAGGAAGCTTGATCAAGGAACTCGAGCGATTGGGCATCGGCCGCCCGAGCACGTGGGCGACGATCGTCGAGCTCGTGCTCAATCGCTCGTATGCGTTCAAAAAGGGCAACGCGCTCGTCCCGACGTTTACAGCATGCGCAGTGGTGTCGCTCCTCGAGAAGCATTTCTCAGCGCTGCTCGACTACGAGTTCACGGCGCGCCTCGAAGACGATCT
>JADYYL010000007.1 GCA_020853655.1 Deltaproteobacteria bacterium | reverse complement strand
TTTGCGTCGCGCAGAACCCTTGTGTCGTGCTGAGCGCGGGCAGGGGATGGCGGAATATCTCATTATCGTTGTTATCATCGCGATCTGCGTCATTGTCGGAATTCGGTATTTCGGCGGGACGGTGCAGAATCAGTTCACCGATGCCACGGGGCAACTCGATGAACTGGAGAAGGAGAAAGCCGGGGCGCCGGGGAGTAGCAACCCTTCTGGTACCTATCAAATCGAGCGAAGGGCCGATCAAGGCACCGACGGGCTTTCCACCTCTGGAGGAGAGAAGCGCAAGGGCAGTTCACTCCACTCTGCCGGCGTGGGCGAGGACCGCGGAAACGTTATCAGCGAAATCGAAATCGATTGGCAGACGCTCTTCCTGATAGGAGGTATTGTCGTCGCTGGTGGTGTCGTTGTGGTGATGAGGATCTCAAAGCGAGACAAGGACAAGAAGAAAAAGAAGAAAAAGAAGAAAAAGATCTTCGGAGGCTTTACGCTCGGAAAGAAAGGCCAGGGAGAAGACGGGCAGGCGATGGCGGAGTTCGTGATTATCGCAATCACGTTCCTTTTCGTTATCCTCGGGATTATCCAAATGGCGATGATCTTGAACGCGTATGCTCTTACCCGTTACGCTGCCTACAACGCTGCCCGAGCTGCGATCGTTCATGGCGGCGATCAGGCAAAGATGGAGGAAGCCGCCCGTCTGTCACTCCTTTCCATCTTCCCGCGGCACGGCCGAGCAGACCACATGCGCGGACTGACAGAGAACTATCTCGCTGCCCGGGCGACGGATTCCAATCCGCTTTTCCACACATATTTTTTCACCTTCAATGGACTGCCGGTCCCGGTCTTTGAGAAAATCACGGACGTGAAAATCTTGGAGAGGGAAGGCCGTAACGCAGGGGACATTGTTACCTTTGATGACCCGCGGGATTCCGAGAAAGCGCTGGTCACCGTGCAGGTCACCCACCGTTACGAGATGGTCATTCCACTCGTGAACCGCATCCTCTTTTACGTCTACAATCTTTTCCGCGTGAAGAAGACGACCGGATTTTTCGGGGGCTACTCGGGTGAGTCGCTCAACAACCTCTCCGCAGAAACCGATGCGCGGCGACGCGACGGATCGACCTATGCTTCCGTGGAGTATCGACTTCCCTTGATTGCGCATTACACGATGCGAATGCAGTCAGATCTGGTCGTGCCGTAAGGCAGACTGAAAGGAACTTTATGTGCCTGTTGAAAGTGCGACGAAGAAGGCCGGTGGAGGACATGAGCCTCGGCGAGCGCGGTCAGGTGCTGGTCATCGGCCTCGTTTCCGCTCTTGGGCTTGCGATCATCTCTCTCTCGGTCGCCAACGTCGGCATCATGATCTCCGAGAAGATGCATGTGCAGGACACGGTGGATGCCGCCGCTTATTCGGCCGCGGTGACTGAAGCCCGCTACATGAATCTCACCGCCTATATCAATCGCGCGATGATCGCGAACTACGATCTCATGGCGTTCAATACCGCCATGTGGGCAACCATGAACGGTTACGATCACGGAATCGCACCAGTGCTCACCCTCGGCTACCTGCTGGGATTCGTTGTTGAGAAGATTCCGATCATCAATGCTCTCGGCCCAATCATCGACGTTGCGGTGAACATCCTCGACCGAACCTTCCACTTCGCCGTCCACGAGGCGGCGCGGGGGCTTGGTGCTGTCTTTGGCCAGGACGAGGACCACTTCGATCAGATGGACTTCAACAATATCATCGAGATCTACATCACCGATGTGCTGAGCACCTATCAGGGGCTCTTGCATGTCGCGACACAGGCGGCGCGATATCGAGTCATCGAAGAGGTTGCGCAGAAGATGGATCCCGAGGTGTCGACGACGACGTTGCTGGGTCTCGCCGCCGAAACGCTGAGTGCCGACGAGCTCAAACGCTCCGTCGACTGGGTGATTGATGCGCCAGACAAGCGTATCTCCGGGATGTCGATGCCAAACGAGGCATTCAACCGGGTCATGCTTGAGGACGAAGAGATCCGCTCGGCGCCCTCCGGCGGCGAATACGACCGAGAGCCCTCTCTCGATAGCGATGACAAGCTCGTGATGCTTGGCGCCATGACTGAGGCTTCGTTAGATAAGTTCGCTGCAGGACGTGACCGTGAAGGCGAGCCCAATATGATTCGCGCCTTCAACTTTGGGGATCTCATTCCAGAGGCATTTAAGATCGCCTTCGTGCCGATCATGGTGGCCGATTGTCTCGCAGATTGCATTACGTTCTGGGACGGGTGCGACTGCGACTTTGATACGCACATGGTGATCGGTGCCGCCGTTGACGACGATTCAGAGGATTGCTTCGAGCAAAGTCATGTTCCCGTTATCGCTCGACAACGGTTCCGTGAAGTGAACTTTTTCGGCGTCGACATGAATCTGAGCATCATGATGACGTTCATCAATGCCATCGTCTCCGCAGCGACCGGCCAAGAGATCAAGCAGAGCATGGGATACACGAGCGGCCAGAGTAAGGCGGATATCGAGAACATCGATAACATGATCGAACCGAACGACTTCGATACTGACCGCTTGCTCGAGTGCGTTTTGGGTTTCGGCGGCTGTCAGAACAATATGCTGAACATCATCATGTCGGGCGTGACTCTGACGGCCGTCGCTGCGGTCGCCACGGAGGACAAGATCGACGATCACTGGGACGGTTCGTTTGAGGCAAAGCCTACCTGCGCCGTGTTGCGAGCGAGTAGCGGGACCCCCTGCTATGACGAGACAGCTGACTACGTGAGTGATGCCACGTCTGCCGGACAATACTCGGATGGGACGCCAAAGTATGATCTCCGCACCGACATGAACCTCGTCGGCTGGACGCACTACCATTATGACGAGACCGATGCGCCGACGCGGCCCGAAGGAACATCTGGCGGCGATTCGAACAACTTACTCGCGGGACCATCGATCGGGGTGGTCGGATTCAAGCCTGCCGACAAGATCAACGGACTGCGAGGATTAGGTCTGGATCCAACGTATCCAATCTCCGCGATATCGCGTGCGCAGGTCTACTACGTCCGCAACCCAAATCGGCCGGAAGAGCGACCAAACATGCTGAACCCACATTGGGTTGCTCGACTCGCACCGCTCGATAGTCCAGAAACGCCGAAGACGTTGTCCGAGGGGCTTCCGTTTGTCGCCTCAATGGGCGCACCGTTCAAGCCAACACACTGATGGAGCGCGTGATGCAAAAGCAATCGGCGGTGAGCAACTCGACCACTGACTCGCGCAGAGAGCGCGGTCAAGCCATGGTCGAGTTCGCGATCCTTCTGCTGGTGTTCATGACGCTCATTGCGGGACAGCTCTTCGTCTTCCGGTTGATGCTGTACGATTTTTGGGCGCAGCAAGAAGCTCGCTACATCGCGTTCGAGCAGACAGATGTTCCGGCAAGCACATATGCGAACTCACTCTCGGACCCAGTCAACTTTGTGGACACCCAGGGCGGCGACCTACACAGGCCCGAGCTACTGGATTCGTTGACGAAGAGTCGCGATGCGCAAACGGACGGCGATGTTCGAGACCTCCTCTCCTTTCGTTCCCTCGAAGACCCCGCTCTCGCGCGG
Organism: Deltaproteobacteria bacterium; assembly: GCA_020853655.1. Lineage (GTDB taxonomy): Bacteria > Bdellovibrionota_C > UBA2361 > SZUA-149 > JADYYL01 > JADYYL01. Next base: position 296 of record JADYYL010000007.1, on the reverse strand, counting down.
AAGCCTGGCGAGATCTCCCCGCAGGATCAGGCTCCAGTCATCCTCGCAAAGCTCCGCGAGGAGTTCGCTCCGAAAACAGATATCGCATCGTACTTCAGTCTCACCGGTGTCGCGCATGCAAGTAAGCGTGACGCGAGAATGCGGAGATCGCAGACCGGGCTTCCGACTGTGGACCCGAAGATCAAGCGGGTGCCGGACGGCGTGCCTGCAACGAGCAGCGAATTAAATGAGGTCTTCATCAAGCTCTTCCGTCGAGAAGGGCTTGGCGAGAAAGTCTGTCGAGTTGGTGCGCGCAA
>JADYYL010000006.1 GCA_020853655.1 Deltaproteobacteria bacterium | reverse complement strand
GATGACGGTCTGTGCCACCGTTGTGGAAGCTGCGTGGGGATCTGCCCTACCTCTGTCTTGGGTCTGGACTCTGAAGACTACCCCATTGTCGAGAACCTCTCCGCCTGCACTGATTGTGATTGGTGTGTCAAGGTGTGTCCGGGCGACGAGCTCGATGTTCATGCCATCAATCGAGACATGTTTGGGGTGCCTCAAGATCTTCGTGATGTGCACGGCGTTTTCGAAAAGGCGTATCTCTCCTATTCAATGGAGAAGGACCTTCGTTGGAACTCGAGCAGCGGAGGTGCGGTCACCGGCCTTTTGCTTTCGCTTCTCGAGCGTGGAGAGATTGACGGCGCGGTGGTGATCTCGGCGGATGAGTCTACTCCTTGGAAGGGGAAGCCGATCATTGCTCGAACTCGCGAAGAGCTACTCTCCGCGACGAAATCGAAATACGCCATCTCGCCAACGAACGCGGTATTTGCGGAACTGCGTGAGTTGTCCGGTCGCTACGGGCTCGTCGGGCTGCCCTGCCAGATTCATGGCTTTCATAAGGCTGTCCGTCTTGATCGGCGCTTGCGTGAAAGGGTCGTCGTCACGATCGGATTGTTCTGTCACGCGGCGACAGAACACAATCCTTTGCGAATCATATGGGACGATCTCGAGCGCCGAGGGAAGAAGCCGGTTCGATACATCCCCCGAGTGGGAAAGCATCCCGGCGAGCCAGTCGTTGTCTTTGAAGACGGGACACAAGAGCCTGTCTATTTTCCGACGAAGGCGTATCGACCGAGTTCGACCGAGATGTTGAATCTTCTTTACCGGCTCTACACGCCAGAACGATGCATGACATGCTACGACTCGACCTCAGAGTTCGCCGACATTGCGGTCGGTGATCCGTGGATGCCACCCCCTGCTGACGACATAAATTTTCGCGAGGGATACAGCTTCGTCATGGCGCGCACACCAGAAGCCGTCCGAATGCTGGAAGGCGCGCGTGATGCCGGCGATCTGAAGCTCCTTGAACTCGCGCGAGACGCCGCGAAGCATTGTAACCTGGAGACGGCACTCGAGAAGCGCTACCGAGCGTTCCGCGTGATCGAAACTCGGCGACGGCAAGGCCACGGAGTTCCTGACTACGGCATTCAGATCCCACACCCTTCTGGCATGCGGTTCCTACGGGTCGAGATGAATATGTTGACTCACATCCTGTGCTACGTTCCGAGATTCCGCGATCAGTTCCTGCGTTTCTTGTTTTCGCCTGTTGGATACGCACTCATTTGGCTCAATCACCAACGCAGGGTCTTGCGCATCACCGTGCGCGACGGTATCGCCAAGGTGAAACGTAAGTTAAGTGGGCGCGACGGTCTCCGCAGCGAGTAGAACTGGTTCTCCGTCTTCAGGATTGTTAACAGACACATGACCACAACCTTGGTCTCCTCTCACAAGGCGCATCCCTGGCACGGAGTTGTTCCGGGCGATCGAGCCCCCGACGTCGTGAACGCGTATATCGAATTGGTTCCAACCGATACGGTGAAGTACGAGGTCGACAAGGAGTATGGCATCCTGAGATTGGATCGCCCTCAGAAGTTCTCGAACCAGTGTCCAACGCTTTATGGATTCATCCCGCAGACCTACTGTGGGCTTGGCGTTGGCTCCTTCTGTTCCGCACGGATTGGCGAACCAAACATCGAAGGCGACGGAGATCCCCTCGACATCTGCGTTTTGACTGAGCGGCCCGTCGGACACGGCGATATTCTCGTGAGAGCAATACCAATCGGAGGGCTCCGAATGATCGATGGCGGTAAGTCCGACGACAAGATCATCGCCGTTTTGCAGGACGACGGAGTTTTCGGTGACTGGCGTGAAATTTCAGCGTGCCCAGCAAAGTTGATTGATCGCCTACGACACTACTTCCTGACCTACAAACTCGAGCCCGACTCTATCGATCCGCGCGTTCGCATCACCGATGTTTTCGACGCAGAAGAAGCAAAAAAGATCATCGGACTCGCATGCGAAGATTATGACGCGACGTTTCGTCGCCCCGTGAAAGTGGTAGCGGAATGATCAACACGGCGAGATGTGATTTTTCATTTTCGCCTGCGCTCCCCGAATCTCCGGGCTTTGAGTATCTCCCAGCGCTGCTCGGCAATCCTGCTGTCTCGATTATTACCCCCTATTTCAATACCGACGAACTGTTTCTCGAGACGATGCTGACGGGTCTCCGTCAGTCGTTTCAACAGTTCGAGTGGATCATAGTGGATGACGGAACGGACGACGCCGAATCTTTGGAGCGACTTCGGTTCCTCAGTATCGTCGACGAGCGCATCTCTGTTCATCGCCATGAGCAGAATCGTGGGCTCAGTGCCGCTCGGAATACCGGCTTTTCGCTCGCTCGCTGTGACTGGGTTTTTCAACTCGACAGCGACGATCTGTTGGAGCCGACCGCGATTGAAAAACTCCTGTGGACTGGAACGCTGCTACCTGATGCCGCGGCGGTGGGGAGCTTTCATGTCGGCTTCTACGCAAACGAGTACCTTAACGACGGTGGATTCCACCATCGCGAGGGGTTTCTCATCGCGAATCAGACGGATGCCAATGTCCTCGTGCGAAAAAGCGTCCACCACCAAGTTGGAGGATACGACGAGTCGAATCGAGGTGGTCTCGAAGACTGGGATTTCTGGCTCAAAGTCGCGCATGCCGGTCACTGGGGTTTCACCGTTCCCGAGCATCTCAAGTGGTATCGGTGGCGCCCTCGCGAGTCCGGTTCCCCGTGGACGAATTGGGATGGCGGGGAGAATCAACGGCGCTTCCTTGAAGGGTTGCGTCACCGTTATCCACGACTTTGGACTGATGGATTTCCTCCTCCTCCTCAGTTCATGGCCCCCCCTTGCACGGTGGCCCTTCAGAATCCACTCCGCAAACTTCGCCGCCGCGAGCTCATTCTTTGCGAACGGATTCCGGAGGATATCGAGCTGTTGCGTTCAAATGCGGAGGGAGCAGAATTCACAGTCGTCGCGCTCGAAGGAGATCCGACCGGAGCCGAGTCTGATCTGACTCGCGTCACGCCCGACCTCTTCGTGTTGAATCGTTTCCTTCCGGAACATGCCGCGCCGATGTTTCTTGTTTACTTGGTGGGCTCGCGCCAACCGGACCTCATCGATGTTCGGTCGCCGACATTGGTGCCGATGGGTGAGTTTTTGGCGAAGCGCAGCGGTATTGAATTGCGCGTCACGACCGAGTAGGGCTGTGAAGAACTCTGAGTAAGCTGGCAAGCACGGGGAAAGCCCAAATCGTGCCGGTGGCACGGCGGTCAATGACGCGCCGCGGTTTGGAAGTTTACTTGTCCTGCACCAGACGTTTCCGTGCTGAGCGGCACCCCCGACTATTCGGGCTCATGATGCAATCTCGCTCGACCTTAATGACTTCGTCGATATTTCGCTGGGTTCGTTCAATACACTTGGGATCGAGGGGGTCACGCTTGCATCGCTCGGACAGCGAGCGCTTTCCCTTCTTCTCTTTGTGCTCTCCGTTGAACTCGGCGCACTTAGGGTCGGTGTCGTTGTACCGACAGTAGGCCTGTGCGCGCTCGGTGTCTTCCCGGATGGAAAGAGTCTTCTCGTAAGGTGGAACGGGAATCGAGGGATCCGTGGGCTTTGCGGGCTTTCGTCGAGCCGATGGGTGCCGCGCGCGGAGCGAGTCGACCGGGTCGACGTCCTCAACTTTCAACGTGCGCTCGACGGGAAGGATAGGGCCCGGACTGACGTTGGCGGAGTCGGGTAGCCCGATGGGCTGATCCGCAAGACACGGCGATGCCGAAAGCAGGCCAAATATGAAAATAAATGCCCAAGCGCGCATAAAAATCCCCCTCCAAACTCCGATCGAGCCTTGAGTCGGAGTTGCTTCACTCTACTTGGACGTTCCTCAGGCAGGATGTCCTGTGGAATGCCCATTCATCGCAACCATACCCGTCTGCGATTTCACGGTATATCCTATTCTTATGAGTGAGGGTGAAAGCCAAGCGCTTGATACAACGGCTCCAAGAGCCAACCGGGTTTCGATCGTGACCGACGCCGGAGTGACCCGCGGCAGACGCGGTGCGCTCGCGTGTGTTGTTCATGATGGGGCTCGGCGCTGGAAGGTGGTCGCGCTCGTCCCGGATATGGCACCGAGCGACGCTGAGTTGATGGCTGGTGTCCTTGGTGTCGTCGCGTTAAGCGCACTTGCCCCCGGGGTCGCCCCGGAGGTGTGGTTCACCGATAGTCGTGCCGCTCAGTCTGCATATGCACGGTGGAGAGGTGGAGCGCCAAGTGGATGTGCCGCTTTCGTCGATGCGTGGCTTTTGAGCGCGCCCTCCATGCGTGAAGTCGAGTGTCGGCATGTCAGCGAAGGAAGGTTCCGCGGTAGCCATGATGCGTGCCATCGAGTGTGCACATGGGTTCAACGGCGCGGTCCAGAGTTGCTCGCACGACATGGTGAAGGGCCTGTCGGTTTACTTCGAGAGACGAAGCCGGACGAGGCGTGGTTTCTGGTGAGCGTCAGTGAGTTGAGTGGGAACCCCGCAAAGGAGATGGCGCGACTGGCTGCGGTGCTCACACGTTTCGTCTCGTCCGAGTCGACTATTTTGTGAGCCGCTGAAAGTCGGGATCCGATCGGAGCGATGCGAAGTCAGGCTCCTTCCTCGCCGACGCTTTTGCTCGAGAGTCTAGCTTCACCGCAGATTCCAACGTTCGGACAGCGTTCAGCCGATCGCCCGTCAGCGCGTAGAACGCCGCAAGGTTGTAATGACCCGGTGCGTATTTCGGATCGACGCGGACCGCCTGTTGATACCGAGCGAGAGCTTCCGACTGTTCGCCCAGCCGGAGATGGCAGTTTCCGAGGCCGATCATCGAGGCGACGGCGTCGGAACGCAACTCAATCGCCTGACGAAACTTCTCTGCCGCTTCTCGATACCGTTTCGAACGGTAAAGCGATTGTCCTGCGCCGAAGAGTTTTGCCGCCTCTTTCTTCCCATCGCTCCCGTTCGCGCTCGGCTTGAGCGTTACCGATAGGAACGTCGGTTGACCGGCGCCGGTTTGAAACAATCCACTCTGATCTTCGAACTTCGACTTTCGGAGCACATATGAGTACGACCCTGTTGCGAGCTCGCGCAAGTCGATCGGTGTAATCCCGCGGGATACGCCATCAAGCAATAGTTCGGCACCGCTCGGTGCGCTCTCAACACGAACCGTAAATCGCTCCGCGGTAGCCAGCGGTGCTGGCGTTGGTGCTGAGGTAACCGGACTCGGTGACTCCAGAGGAAGCGCCGAGGGAAGTGCTGACGGGCGCAGCGATGGTTGATTCGCCAGTTCGTCGAGAAGCGCATCCTCTGACGTTGGTGTGGGTGCGATGATAACCGGCGCAACGGTGGCGAGCGGCCGAGCCGACGGTTGAGCAGTGGGCGCCGAAGTTGGGATTGCTGACGGCGCGACATCAAGGAGGACTGAGCGCTGCGGCGTCACCTCCGCAACGGGTGCCGGTGTGGCACTCGTGGGCGCGGTGTATGGACTTTCGGACGTGAAGCGATAGATGCCGAATGCTGAGGCGCCCACGACGGCGAGAATGCCGAGTGCGGCAAGCGATAGACTCGAGAGCGAAGCGCCTTGCTTCACGGCGGGTACACCAAAGTCGCTCAGCGGAACTGCCTTCAATGCGTCGATCAATTCCTCGACCGACTGAAAGCGTTCTGCGGGATCTTTCTTCAGGCAACGCATGACGCAGTTGTCGAGCTGATCGGGAATACCTAGCTCAGGCTTGAATCGGCGAAGCGGCGTGGGCTGCTCGTTCACGTGCTTCACGAGGAGCTCCATGAACGAAGGCGCATTGAACGGCACTTCGCCGGAAAGCGCTTCATAGAGAATGATTCCGAGAGTGTAGATGTCGGCGCGGTGATCCACTCCCTTTTCGAGCACTTGTTCCGGCGACGCATACTTCGGCGTGCCACAGAACGTTCCAGCACGAGTGAGCGCTACGTTCTGATCGTTCTGCGGATTCATCACTTTCGCGATTCCGAAATCGAGCAACTGTGCGGACTCTTCACCTGTTGGTGTCGTGACGAGCAGGATGTTCTCGGGCTTCAAGTCGCGGTGAACGATGCCAAGCTTGTGCGCCGTGGCGAGGGCTGAACAGACCTGCGTCGAAATGGAAAGTATTCGAGAGTAGGGAAGGGGGCCTGACTTTGTGATCAGGTCCTTGAGCGTCTCGCCTTGCGCAAACTCCATGACGAGATAGGGCTGACCATCGAAGATTCCGAAGTCGTAGATTCGAACCGCGTTCGGGTGATTGAGCTTGCTGGCAACACGCGCTTCATGTTGGAAGCGGCGGAGAAGATCTTGTTGATCGCTATGCTGCGCATGTAAAATTTTAATCGCGACGATGCGATCGATCATCGCGTGCTTGGCACGATACACGACACCCATTCCGCCGCTGCCAAGTCGGTCGAGAATCTGATACTTCCCGTCGAGAGTCTTGCCGATGAGGCGATCGTTTCCGGCGCTCAAAACGGTATCGTGCACCGTCGTCGTAGGCGAGCCTGGCGATATCTCGCCCATTCCATTCGGTTGGCCGGTTCTTTCTGTCACAAAAGTTTGAGGGAACGCACTGAGCTCTGATTTGAGAAGGGATTATCGCCGCTATTGAGGATGTTTTCAAGCGAGTGTGCTGGGCGCTACGCCCGTGGTCTCAGCCCCGTTCCTTCTCTGAGGCGGCGGGACGTTCAGCGACCCTACTCGATAGTTCTTATCGGACCTCTTCCCCAGCGTTTTACTATCGAGGAACAGATGCGAAATGTTACGATGCGGCAGCAGAAACCAGGATAATACCGAACCTCGCCACCTCTATGACCAGAATTTCGATTCAGCCTCTCGTTCCGCTCCTGTGCGCCATGTCACTCGTCATCACTGCGTGTGGAGGAGGTGGTGGGGGTGGCGGTAACGATGATGTTGTGTTCGCCGGAACGATTACGCGGACGAGCACCGCAACGACGACGACGGCGGGCACTGCGGCTGTCTCCCGGCCGATCGAAAGGGCTGCTTCGGTCGGCAAGGCGACCTGTCCGACAACCGGTGAAGGAATAGAGGTTTGCGCCCGCGAATCATGCTCGAGAAGCAGCTCGACCGGGAATTGGAGCTTCTCTGTGGCGAACTTTGGCGGCGGTGACGTTGACTTCACGTTCACCGGGTGCGACGTCGACGCCGAAGCGACGCTCGAGAATCTCGACGAAGACTCTCGTCGCATCGAGGTTGATTTCTCAGTGCTTGACGAGGACACGGTGACTTTCACGGCTGTTTCGGAGTCAGACGACCCGGAGCCGCAGGACGAGGAGAGCACCGAGACATCTGTCACTGCGGAGTAAAGAGTCGTGGAATTGAATGTTAGTGAACTACGAAGTTTTTTGAGTTCAACGGGCTGGAGACTCTCTGCGGCCGAGTTGCTTCGGCTTGAACCGAGCCGTGGCCGGAGCGGTATCGTCACTTTTGTCGAGGAATCCACCGTTCCCGCGATCGGAGTGCATGAAGTCCGAAGCGTGCTCGCCTTCGGGCGCCCAAGTATCCTCTGTGTGAGCGGATCCCGCGCGCTGAGCGAATCCGTTATTTATCCTGCCGTTTCTCTCGCTCCTCTGGGCACGAGTTCGCAACCCCCCGTGCGCGTGGCTGCCGAAGAGATCCGACGCGG
>JADYYL010000005.1 GCA_020853655.1 Deltaproteobacteria bacterium | reverse complement strand
TGCCGAGTCCGCCGGGGGGATGATATCCGACGATCTCCCCGGGAGATGGCGTCATTTTTACGGGGTCTTCTGCATTTATTCGAGCCTCGATGGCGTGGCCGAATGTTCGCACAGAATCTTGCGTGTAGGAGATCTCGCGACCAGCAGCGACCCAAATCTGCTCTTGGACAATATCCGTGAGCGTCACCATCTCTGTCACCGGATGCTCAACTTGGAGCCGGGTATTCATCTCGATGAAATAGAACTCTTCCGTCCTCGGATCGAGAAGAAACTCCATGGTTCCCACACTCGAGTAACCAATCGCGCGAGCGAGCGTCACCGCAGATTCGTGCATTTTGCTGCGCGTCGCGTCGGAAAGACATGGCGCCGGAGACTCTTCAATCAGCTTCTGATGGCGACGCTGAATCGAACAGTCGCGCTCACCGAGATGGATCACGTTGTGAAACCGATCGCCCACGATCTGCACTTCGACATGTCGCGCGATGGGGATATATTTCTCGATGTAAACGTTCGGATCGTTGAACGCCGCTTCGACCTCACGCTTCGCCTGTTCGAAGAGTCGAACGAACTCGCTCGGATCGTTGACGATCTTCCTACCGCGACCACCACCACCGGCCGTCGCTTTGATAATGACTGGGAAACCGAGCTTCTCTGCTTGAGCGAGCGCGGCATGGGCATCGGTTCCGGCCCCTTCACTCCCGGGGATCACAGGGACGCCATTCTTAATCGCCGTGCGACGCGCGCGGGCTTTGTCGCCCATGAGGATCATGTTTCGAACACTGGGGCCGATGAACGTGATTCCACACTGACCGCAGATCTCGGCGAAGGCAGCGTTCTCACTCAAGAAGCCATACCCGGGATGGATCGCCTCGGCACCGGTCGATTCCGCTGCGGCGATGATCCGGTTGATGTTGAGGTAGGATTCGGCTCCCGGCGGTGGGCCGATGCAAACCGACTGGTTGGCAAGCTTCACGTGGAGCGCTTCGGAATCAGCCGTTGAATGCACGGCAACCGTCCGAATACCGAGTTCATGACACGCGCGTATAACGCGAATCGCGATCTCTCCGCGGTGGGCAATGAGGACCTTTCGAAACGGAGGTTTCACGAGTGAGAATTACCTGGGAGTTGTTTAACCGACGTCGATGCGGAACAGGACTTCGCCATACTCGGCCATCTGACCGTCAGTGAGGCAAAGCTCGACAACGGTTCCGTCTTTATCGCACTCGATCTCGTTCATCAGCTTCATCGCTTCGACGATGCAGAGCACCTGGCCTTTGCGAACTTTGTCTCCAACGTCCACAAAAGGTTTCGCATCCGGCGCCGGCCGACGATAGAACGTGCCGACCATGGGCGACTTGAGTTCGTGCACGGTGCGAGCCGGTAGCACAGGCGCGGCGACGGGAACCACGACGGAAGGGGCGGTGGCCGTTGCCGCGTGCCCAGAGGTGTCGGCGGAATGCGCAGCAACGAGCGGAGCCGCCATCATCGCCGGCGCCTGCTGAACGCTTTGCATCGGATAGTTCACGACCGCAGGCGGAATCTCTCCCCGCCGAAGCCAGAGGCGATCACCACCACGCTCCAACTTGAACTCCTTGACGTCGTTGTCACGCAGGAGTCCGAGCAGCGTCGATATCTCTTCGAGGTCAAACTTACCGGTCACATTCCCTCGCAATTCATACAAAAGCCCTCTGAAACAAAACTCTGAGAAGTGGAGAATATCGGGAAGTCTCGCGCCGGTCCACAAACCAAACGCCCACAGGCAAATATCGCGATTTCACGCCAATTTCAGCGAGAAAGACTCTGCTCGTTCTCTGACCAGTAATGAATAGCCTAACCTGTCAGAGCACTAGCGCGCCCGCTTTCGTGCCTCTTTCTGAGCTTTATTCTTCTTCCGCTGGACCTCCTTACGCGCACGCTCAGTCGCGAGCTGATCCCCAGTCGGAATTTGAGGAGCAGGCTCAGGCTTCGGCGGAAGTGGGGCCTCGGTCGGTGGCAACGGCGCGGCAGAGGCATCTTGGTGGATGGTGTGTGCCGCCGCCTCTCGCTTCGCTTGAAGCTCGCGTTCGCGCTCCTCCATCGCCGCAACCTCTTCCTGAGTCACGAGCTGAAAAGTAAACATCCGTTGGACGAGATTCGACTTCACGTTGAGCATCATCAACGAGAAGAGTTCAAACGCTTCCTTCTGATATTCCAGAAGCGGGTTCTTCTGGCCGTAGCCACGCAGCCCGATCCCTTCCTTCAAATAGTCGATGTTTGTGAGGTGTTCCTTCCAGAAGTAATCAATCGCTTCAAGAAAGAGGACGCGAGAAAGCTTGAGCATAATCTCCGGCCCGAACTTCCCCTGACGCTCGTGGTAGCGACTCTTCGCCGACTCGAGCAGGTTGTCGTAGAGTTCTTGGGCGAGGCCACTCGAGGCATTCTCCGCGCGAGCAATGACATCGGCCGCCGAGCTGGACATTCCGAACTGCTCGTTGAACTCCTTGTAGATCCCCTCAATATCCCATGTGGAGGGCGGCTCTTTCTCGCTGACACGAGAGAGCACCGTGTGCTCGACAACGTCGCCCACAACTTCAAGGAACTGCTCCTCCATCTCTTCCGCTCGAATCACCCTGTCGCGCAGCGAATAGACGATTTCACGGTGCTTATTGAGGACGTCGTCGTATTCCAGCAGATGTTTCCGGATATCGAAGTGATATGCCTCAACCTTCTTCTGCGCGCGCTCGATCGAACTGCTCACGATTCGACCTTCAATCGCGTCGTCTTCTTTGGCACCCAGACGAGACATCATCGCCTTCATTCGCTCGCCGCCGAAACGCTTCATCAGATCGTCTTCGAGCGAGATGTAGAAACGTGAACTTCCGGGATCCCCTTGTCGACCAGCCCGGCCTCGCAGCTGGTTATCGATCCGCCGACTTTCGTGACGCTCCGTCCCCAGGATGTGAAGCCCCCCGGCGGCAAGCACCTGCTCGCGCTCCTCGGCACAGGCTCTCTTTGCGCGCTCGAGCTCTTCTTGAAACTGAGGATCGCTTGGATCGCGAGTTCCCGCAGCGTTGGCCGCCATGAACTCCGGATTTCCACCAAGAACGATATCGGTTCCCCGACCGGCCATATTCGTTGAGATCGTCACCGCCTTATAACGCCCGGCTTGCGCGACGATCTCGGCTTCGTGTTCGTGCTGCTTGGCATTGAGAACGTGGTGCGGAACACCTCGTTGTTTGAGCTGTTCGCTCAGCATCTCGGACTTCGCGATGCTGGCCGTCCCGACGAGCACCGGCTGACCCTTCTCGACGAGCTCAGCAATCTCGTCGCACACCGCCTTAAACTTGGCGTTTTCGCTAACAAATACGACGTCTGCGCTGTCCTTCCGAACCATCCCTCGATTCGTTGGAATCACCATGACTTCGAGGTTGTAGATCTTCTTAAACTCGAGAGCCTCGGTGTCCGCGGTCCCCGTCATACCCGAAAGCTTCTTGTACATTCGGAAGTAGTTCTGGAAGGTAATCGTTGCGAGCGTTTGGTTCTCGCGTTGTACCTGAACACCTTCTTTCGCTTCGACCGCCTGATGTAATCCATCCGACCAACGACGACCGGGCATCAGACGCCCCGTAAACTCATCGACGATCACAACCTGACCGTTCCGCACCACATAGTCGACATCCCGCTTCATCGCCCCGTGGGCCTTCAGGGAATTATTGATGTGATGGACGAGCTGAATATTGCGAGGATCGTAGAGGTTCTCAACTTTGAGAAGTTCTTCGACAAACTTCACGCCCTCGTCGCCGAGGATCGCGTTCTTCCCCTTGAGATCGATCGTGAAGTGTTCGTTCTCACGAAGATGACGAACCACCTGATCGGCAATTTTATACTTATCGGTCGCCTCCTCGCTTGGCCCAGAGATGATCAGCGGAGTGCGCGCTTCGTCGACGAGAATCGAGTCGACTTCGTCAACAATGGCAAAGTGATGCGAGCGCTGCGCAGTCTCCGAGAGCTCGACCTTCATATTGTCGCGGAGGTAGTCGAAACCGAACTCGTTGTTTTGCCCGTAAGTGATATCAGCAGCGTAATTGCGCTGCCGCTCTTCCTGGCTCAGACCGACCACGATGCAGCCGACGTCGAGTCCCAAAAAGCGGTACAACCGTCCCATCCACTCAGCATCGCGGCGCGCGAGGTAGTCGTTCACCGTCACGACGTGCACGCCCTTTCCCTCGAGCGCATTCAGATATGCCGGCAGGGTGGCGACGAGCGTCTTCCCTTCCCCGGTTTTCATTTCGGCGATCTTTCCGCCGTGCAGCACCATGCCTCCGATGAGCTGCACATCGAAATGGCGCATCCCCAAGACCCGCTTCGAGGATTCTCGTGTCACGGCGAACGCTTCCGGAAGGAGCGCGTCCAGCGACTCTCCGTTCGCGAGGCGAGTCTTGAACTCGGCCGTCTTTGCCTGAAGTTGCATGTCGGCGAGCGCCGCGATCTGCGGCTCGAGCTCATTGATGCGAGCAACGAAGGGAACGAGCTTCTTCAGCTCGCGATCATTCTTCGTTCCGAAGACTTTGTAGAGGGCTTGTTTGAACACGTCAGAGTATCCTGAATACTAGAGCGTTTAACAATTCTCCGTAGCGGAATTGTCAAACGCTCTAGATTTTCGGTGCAGAATGAATCCATCCAGGATTCATTCTGCACATTACGGACGCGATATATCGCGTCCGACAAACGCCCTCCTGGCGTTTGCTAGAGCATTTAGCGCTACGAACGCTAAATACTCTACGAGCCCTCGGAGCGGCGTTCCCTTCTGGAATCACCATCTCGCTCATCATTTCTAAAACGGGATTTATTCGATCACGTTTCAATGGTGGGCTGAGGCTCACGAGCGCCATCGGCACACCCGGGAGCATTCAACGTTACGAGGTATTTGCCTGCTCTCATACCTCAATTCGGGCCCGGTTAAAAATGGCGAAAGCGCTGACGGATCTCGAGAGGCGGTCCCATCCGAGTAACGCATTCAGCATCTTCGACGAATCAGAGTTTCCCGAGAACTCCGGCGGCTTTACTCTCGGTCCGTGACGAGCCGGAGCCGGGCGACGCCCCCGAGAGCAGGCAAGCAGCTTGATAGAGTTCAGGCGTGAAACACCGCCGGATGCGAGGAGATAATCACTGCCGGGAGTCGGCGCAAGTCGATCTCGAGGATTCGCTCCAGGAAGAGACGGCGCTGAGGGCTATCGGTCGTGGAAACTATGGCGCTCGACGGCGAGAGCTGTCGGTTCGGGCGAATCGCTCGGGGCAAACCCTTCGATAGCCAGGCGCACATCCTCGATCGACGTCACCACATGCAATGACGGCCAGGGCCGGATGAAGACATTCGCGCTCGCATCGGAGCCAAGTCGGTGCTCGGTTCCGTAGAGCGGCGGGAACACCACAGCGGGTGCATCAAGGAGTCCCCGAAACGTCTTCGCCCATGAGTCTGCAGAAATGAGCAGATCGCACGACGCGACGAGCGACATCTGCTCTCCGAATCGATAGCTCCGCCGATCATCGACCCCAGCCTTCGACGGGTACATCGCGCGCTCCTCTGGAACGCCGATGACCGAGACCTCCCACCCTTCGCTCACGAGGAGGTCGAGCAGTGGCTGCCAGAGCGCTGGGTCGATCACGTTCCTCTTCCCCGTGCTCATGTCACGCTCGCTGCCCTTCGGTGCAATGACTGCGTGCAATCCAGACTTCGAAGGCTTGATAAACTCACGTGCCCAGAGGGGTGAACGCTGCACTCCATATCGCACGAAGATATCAAGTGAATCATTCCACTCATCGTCGTGCGCCCCGATCGGCGTGACTCCTGCACCGAGGAATCCGGGCACCCGACGGATAATGGCGCGCGCGACCATCGCCGACTCTGCACGTTTCGGGAAAGGAGCAATATAGACTTCGCCGAGATTCGGGAACTCTTCGAAGAAAGCACGGGTTGCCGCTGGTGACGTTGAAATACTGAATATTCGCTGATCGGCAGCCCGATCGCCGAAGGTCGACATCAGGAGTAACGCGTCTCCCACGCCGCCGAAATGAAACTGGAACGGCCCAAACGACAAGAGTGCTTCGGCGAGGCGTAACATTCCTTCTTTGGTCAGCAAATCATCGACGATGCTTGAGTCAAGAATCGCAATCTTTCCGTTTCGCTCACGGACATAGCTGTCGATGTTGGTCGGGTGATTGGCGGCGCTCATCCGCTCTGCGACAGCGCGGTCGACCTCTCGCGGGTCAACGCTCGGCTTCTTTGAACGGCCGTAAACCCGCTCACGGAGAAGCGACTGCAGAACTCGCTCGTACTTCTTTGTCTGCGCCCTCCAGCTCCACCCAATCTCGACGGAACGTCTTGCGTTGGCAGCAATCGTCTTTCGATCCAATGCTTTCAGCTTTCGAAGCGCGTTGGCTATTGCCTCGACACTGCGCTCCACGATGAACCCGTTGTGCCCGTCGACGATGAGTTCGGGCATGTTCCCGACCGATGTTGTGATCACGGGCACGCCAGTCGCAAGGGCCTCGAGCGCGGGATTTGGGGTACCCTCAAACTCCGAGGCACAGATGTAAACGGACGCTTGGCGATAAAGATTGTCCCGCACCCACTCTTGCGTATTGGCGCGTTCGTTCTTCGCTTTCTTTGCTGCGTCGACGACGAGAAGATCGACTTTCTCCCGGCGACACGCTTCGCGGAGGAGGTCGAGCCCCTTATTGCCAATCGACTGCGAGTGGCCCGTCCAGCAGGCAACCAGCTCCTTCACTGGTTCTTGCGCCGGGAAGAAGAGGTCGAGGTCCACGCCGTTTTGGCAGCAAAAGACACCCGGTAAGTGGCGGTAGCGCTTGAACGTTTCGTAGTTGTTCACAATCACGGCGGCGCAGCGCCCGCTCTGGAGTACATCGAGCGCGCCCTGAATAAGCTTCGGACAGCTATTTCCCACAATCAGCTTGTCCTGCGGGACAAACGGAAGCTCTCGGAGAATGTCGTGATCGAATGCGAAGACGAAATCGAAAGGCGAGTGATCGAAATACTCGCCAAGCTTGCCGATATGCACCTCGACGTTGGCCGAGATGTTTCGCTTGATATGCTGCGAGCGGTGCCACCACGCCCAACCGACCTCATCGTAGAGCAGAAGCAGTTTGATCGGTCCGTGGCTCTTCTTCAGTTCGGAAAGCTGTCGTTGTTCTTCTCTCCAGATCTCAAGCTTCTCGAGGAAGAGCAACCCGTCAGTGGCAAAGTGGCGCTCCCACTCAGCGGTATCGCGACATCCACCGCGCGAGGCCGACATGTGAAGCGCGATTGCGCGCGTGTCGACGAGCACTTTATATCCGAGCAGATGCACGCGATGCGAGAGATCAGAGTCCTCGCGGAACGACACCACCGTGAGATCGTCCGGGAATCCACCAGCCATTTGCACGGCACTGCGCCGATAGATGAGGCATCCACCCCCCGCGATCTCACTCTCGACCACGACCGGTGTTTCCTGGAACGCCTTGAACATCTCCGTGCCATTCTTCCACCAGAAGTC
>JADYYL010000004.1 GCA_020853655.1 Deltaproteobacteria bacterium | reverse complement strand
CGAGAGCATCGACGACGTGGTCGCCGTCATCCTCAGTGTGCGGGTCGGGGGTGATGTCGATCTCGGGAAAGTCCTCGCTGAGACTGCCCCTGACATCAAGTTGATCGGATTTCACTTCTGTCGCTACCCCCGAGTTGTCCTCCTCAAAAGCGAGGAGCTTCGTTCGCGTTGCCCGAGCGTGACGCTGCTGCTCCTTCTGCTCGTCGCGTAGACGCTTTGCCTCGACTCTTCGGGCTGCAGCGTCTTCTCGATCTTTCTTCCGCTGCTCATCGCGCAGGCGCTTGGCTTCGCGCTGCTGTTTCCGCTGTCGAACGAGCCGACGCCTCTTCGTTTCCTGTTCGCGCCGATGTTGAATCTGCGCAAGCTGTTCGTCGGAGAGTTCGACCTCTGACACCACCTTGCGGATCCTGCCGGCGCGGCGTTGAGGAGTTCCGCGCTGCGCTCTGTGAGCCCCAGGGATGAGCTGGTATTCTTCGCCGACGAGCACCCAGTACTTCTCGCGAATCGCGATGAGTTGCTCTTCGATGAGGTAGAGTTGTCCGTTGTGCCACTCGAGATCGAGTTCCTTGAACCGGTCTCGAATGCGCTTGTAGTAACCCTCAGGCTTGCCGAAGAGCGCCGGGACCTTGGTCCAGTGGATCCGGCCAGCGGGGATGGGTACGTCTTTGAACTCCCATCGCCCGTCTTTCAGCTCCATGTTCGTCTCGAGCCAGGCGTTGAACTCGACCTTCTTCGCAACGAGTCGAGACCCCAACGAGATCAGCGGGAGTCCATACTTCTTGCTGTAGAGATTGATCGTGTCGGAGTCCCGCATCAGCATCGACGCGATTGCTGGGACCGTGATGTAATCATCGACCTCACCCTTGTCGGGTGCGGTGAGGACCGTGAACGCCGCCTTTGCTACGCGGGCATCGTCGGGATGGAAGTAGCGGAGGCGCCCGATTACGACGTAGTCCATCTTTCCGGCCGGAGGAAGAGATTTCCGCGGCGTTCCAGCTTGGACATCGGCGATATCGAGCTGTCGCCACTTGCGTGAGCCAATCGCGACCTCTGAACAGCCCCATTCCTCAGCGAGCTGCGCGGTCGTCTGCCAACCCTGAGGTGGCTGGAACTGCCACCTGAGAATCTCGGGATCAGCTTTCAGCGTATCGAGGTCCTTTCGTCGATGCAGCAAGATGCTGCCGTATCGTCCGGAGTCGATGCCACGAAGGGCACGAACACGCTCGAAGATGATCTCCGTGACGTTGAGATACGCGGCGGCTTCACGTGTGTTCAGCAACGACGCGAGGAGCTCATGCATTTTTCGATAGGAGGGTCTCGCTTTGAAGGCATCAATAGAGTCGGCGTCGATGCGAAGCTCGCCGTCGATCTGCGCGCCGAGGATCTCTTTGACAGCCCACAAGAATCCGATCTGTCTGGTCGTGAGCGAGAGCATGCCCGCTGCGACACGTTGCGAGACGAGCCTTGCCTTGGAGCCCATATGCCCTCCTTTCTGAGAGCAGTGGCGAATCAGTTCGAATGAACCGTCATGCGCGGAAATGAGTAGTGTGAATTATAAAAAACCGTTGGGCGTCATGCCCGCAACCTTTCGCGGTCATACCCATATGATGAGGGAGAGAGCAGGGCACTGCCGTGTGATGGCGATGCTTGCAGAGGGTAGTCGTCACCCGCGGCGAAGTCAAAGTCGGCTTCTCTCCGCGTGATCGATTCCTGAACGAATCTGCCCACGTAATGCAGGGTTCTGCCGAATCGAGGGCCAGTGGGCAATTGGAGGCTATCGCGAACCACGGAATCGACGTCAAATACCTGGCCGCGTTACCTCCGGAGGCCTTTCGGGTATAACAGAGCTGCCTCATTTCATGGGAATCTACCGATGGTTGCGATTGAGATCCTTATCATCGTCTTACTCGTTCTCGTGAACGGGATCTTGGCGATGACTGAACTTGCGGTTGTGTCCGCACGACGGCAGCGGCTTCAGCAAGATGCCGAACGCGACGATCACCGTGCACAGATCGTCCTCGATCTGATGAACTCACCGAGCGCTTTTCTTGCGACGATCCAGATCGGGATCACCTTCATCGGAATTATTGCCGGAGTGTTCGGGGGCGCTTCGCTCGCGGAGGATCTCGCGGAAGTGTTCGCGGAGGTATCCTGGCTTTCTGCTTACGCTGAGCCTGCGGCCGTCTCTATTGTCGTTCTTCTCATCACCACGATTTCGCTTATTTTCGGGGAGCTTATTCCGAAGCGTATTGCGCTCGCTTACCCCGAAGCGATCGCCAAGTTGGTCGCCCCGTTCATGCGCCGATTTGGCCGCGTCACCAGTCCGTTGGTGGGTTGCCTGGAGTTTGTGACCGAGGCACTCCTGAAACCTTTGAGGCTTAAAACGCACACGGCACCAGACGTCTCGGAGGCTGATATCCGAGATCTCGTCGAGCAGGGGAGTGCCGTTGGCGTCATTGGCGAAGGGGAGAAGCAGATCATCAACCGGGTCATTCGACTCGGAGATCGACCTCTCTAGTCGTTGATGACACCCCGGCGCGATATTCGAAGTGTGAAGCTCACCGCGTCGATCGAAGAGAACCTCCGAGTGGCGATCGAATCTCGCCGTTCCTTGCTGCCGCTTGTCGGAGAGAACGTCGAGGAGATACTCGGAGTCGTCTCCATTTATGATTTGTTTGAATGTGCGAAGTTGCGACATCCAGATCCGGAACGGTTGAGAAGTCTCGCTGTCGTCCCGCATAGCGTCCCAGGATCAGCGTCTGCGCTCCGGCTCCTCGATGAATTCCTCGTCTCGCACAACCATTTTGCGATCGTGCTCGATGAGTATGGAGG
>JADYYL010000003.1 GCA_020853655.1 Deltaproteobacteria bacterium | reverse complement strand
AGCCTAACTCCTGAAGCACGTTTGTCTTTTTATTCGATGAGGGGCAGAGATTCCGACTTCCTTCGAGAGATGTGGTTTGCATGTTGGCCATTCGTAAACACCTTTGGATTGCTGCGCTCCTCTTCGCCCCGCCGGTGGAGTCGCAGGATCTGACAAACCTTGGCGGAGACCTGACATCTGACTCGCCGCTGTCGATCGCGCTCGAGTTGCCGGCTCCCAACGTCGATTCTCAAGAACTCATAGAGCTCCATCTCGAAGCGCACGGAGATTTCCATCGTTCGTTCGAGGCTGATCGCGTTGGTCGCAAGCTTTCGCTTGGCCCTTCCTTCAATCATCGCTCATGCGGTGGTTGCCACATCCGTAACGGCAAGGGCGCCATCAAGTTTTCCACCCGACCACCGGGAAGCCCGTTGTTAGTGAAAGTCGCGCTCCGCGGTCTCAACAAGAACGGAGCACCGAAGGACGTCCCCGGCGTCGGTGAGCAGCTTCAAGATCACCTGGTGTCCGGCAAATCGCAGTTCGATATTCGATTACGCTATAGCGCGGTCGGGGGGTCCTACCCAGACGGTACGAAGTACACTTTGCGACGTCCGCAACTGACTTTTGATATTCCCGGCATCGACGAGAAGAACGTTGTCACGTCTTTGCGGATGACTCCGACGGTGATCGGAATGGGCTTGCTAGAAGGAGTTCCGGACGCGACGCTTCTCGCGATGGCCGATCCGAGCGACGCCGATGGCGATGGGATTTCAGGTGAGGTGAACTATGTTCCCGACCGTGAAACAAAGACGATGGCGATCGGACGCTTCGGATTTCGAGCTTCGCACCCCACCGTGAAACAGCAGTCGGCTGCGGCGTTCTTCCACGATATGGGACTGACGAACGAACTGTTTCAGAAGCGCCGAACTCCGCAGGAGATATCTCCCGAGTTACTCGCGAAAGTTCAGTTTTATTTGCAAGCGGCAGGGGTGACTCCCGCGCGTGATCAAACCGACCCGGATGTGATTGCAGGAAAGGCGCTTTTTCAACAGGTGAACTGCAGCGGTTGCCATACGATGACGCTCTCAACGGGCGTCACGAGTGTTGCCGCGACGACGAACCAAGTGTTTCATCCCTTTACAGACCTGTTGCTCCACGACATGGGACCGGGGCTTGCAGATGGAAGAGCCGAGTTCTCCGCGAGTGGGCGTGAATGGCGGACGACGCCGCTGTGGGGCATCGGCCTCACGGACGTCCTTGCTCCGAGAGTGAAGCCAGGATTCCTCCACGATGGCCGAGCACGCTCGATCGAAGAAGCCATTCTGTGGCATGGCGGAGAGGCCACGGCGTCGCGCGATGCATTCAAAGCGCTGCCCCAGGCGCAGCGTGATCAGCTGATTCGTTTCCTGCGAAGTCTGTAGAAGCTACCCGAAACGCACAACACCCTTCGGTAACGTCAGTAGAAGAAGGCTACGGCTACGGCTGCGCTGTGTGGGCAGCAAGCGGAACGCTTCCGAGCGCACCCAGGCCGGCCGGGACCTCCATCAGCAGCAGACGATCATCTCCATTGGCGGCATTGGTTTCGCTTTCGAAGAGCATTCGTTCGCCCTCCGCGTCCTGCTCGAAGAGCGGGAGTTCGTTTCGCCGAACGAGGAAATAACGGCTTTCGGTTTGCGAATTTTCGTCGATCTGCGCAACAAACGGCGCATACCGATCGATGTAAAACATGGCAGGGAAAAAGCTCTGTCGATACTGCTCGAGGTGGGCCGTCTTCGGGATAACGGTTTCGACGTGGTCGATAAACTCGCGGGGAGAGTCGAGTTTCGCGATCTCGGGAGCATAGATCGTGTTGAGGGCGAGCGTTATCGCAAGGGAAGCACCGCCGAGCCACACTGATGAGTGACGAGTGCCGTGCCGTCGGAACTGTGTCGCGCAATAAATCAACGTCGCACCAAATGCGAAGATGCCGACGATGAGGATCAGATGATGCCTCAAGATGGTCATCGTGCCGAGAATTTCGTCGACACTGTTACCCCGGAAGCCTGAGATCAGTTTGGTACCTTCCGTTGGAAACGCAAGAAATCCGATCACCAGCATGCCGGTGATGAGTAAGATGACTCCCACCCCAGCAAGAAGGTATCCGCTCATCGCACGCTGCCGAGGGAACGAGCGTTCTCGATCGATAGAGACCAGCGCCTCCCCTAGCAGGTATGCGAGGGCCGGGAACGCTGGAAGGAGATAGACGTCGCGCTTGCTTTCGCTGACAGAGACGACGAGCATCACGACAGCGAACCAAACCGTGGCATAGCGAATCCCGGTGCCTCTTAAGCCGTCGATGCCCCGAGCCTTAGTCCAGCCCCACGCAATGAGCACCGGGGTGAAAATACTCCAAGGGAGCGTCCCGACCACAAGATAGAGAAACGCGAAGTAGAACGGTTTCTCGTGGCCTTGAGTCTTCCCATCGATGGGAACGAAACGACCGAGGTTTTCCTTGTAGAAGTGGATGTGGAGAAACTCGTCGCCCCCTTGCTGATATGCGGCCACGTACCACAGCGCGGAAAGGGCGACAGCGCCGAGGCCACAGAGGCCGATCGCGAGGGCGGCTGGGCTGAAGATGAACTTTCGTATCGGCCCGCGGGTGAATTCGAAGAGCACGATGACAGCCGACGGGAGGATGAATCCAGCCGGCCCTTTGGATAGCGTCGCAAAAGCCATGGCGAGTGTGGCGATCGTCAAATACGGAATCGACGCTCGGCCGGTTCGCTCGCGGTGGAGCACATTCATGAGAAATGCGGCCGACGCGACGAAGAATCCTGCCGCAAAGCACATATCGACCCGAGCGTGACTGGCACTGCGAATCCACTCAGTACTGCAGGCAAGGATCAGCGTGGAGAGGAGCGCAACACCGACTGTTGAGAACTGCACGATCCAGAGGAAGAAAAGGGCGGTCGCGGCCGATGCGCACAGTGCCGACGGAAAGCGGATGGCGAATTCGTTCGTGTGGCCGATCATCGTCGCAGTGATCGCGCCGAGCCAATGGAACATCGGGGGCTTCGTGGCAATATCAATCGGCTCTTCGTGGGGAAGGACCCAGTTGTTCGTCTCGAGCATCGCTTTGACGACGATGGCCTCTCGGCCTTCTCCCCGGGTGTAAAAGGGGCGATTCCCGAGTGGAGCGGCGAAGTAAACGAGGCAAACGAGAAAAATCAGGACGGATGTTTTTCGTGCAGAAAGGAATGTGCTCACGCGTTCACACGAAGTTTTCTGATTGGTCAGTTTGAGCAGTTGAGAAAATGCTCATCGTTCAATACTTTCGAAGTCGCGCGGAGTTATATGCGTCGACTCGACGGGGCGGTGGAAGAATCAATTGAGTGCGTTGAGACTTCCGGAGCGCAATCCGGCAAGGATGCGAGCTCCACTTACGAAGGCTCGACATCCGACACTCCGGACGGCAGATCTCTATCACGAGAAGCGGTATTCCGATAGCCGAGAGGAAGTGATCCGACACTGCTCGGCGCTTCAGGAGCCTTCCGACGATGTGAAAGTTGCTATAGCGAACTGCCGGTGGCGTTGGCTTCCAGACCTTTGTCGAATATGAGAGTCGTGTTTTTCTTCAGGAATGATTCGTTTGAGAGGCGGGTCGAAATGCCGTCAAAAGCCTTCCAGCGTCTGAAGAATGTAGAGAAAGAGAAACGCCGCTCTTTTTTAATCATATCTCTTGTGCGACGGCACAGGCTGCTCTCACTGAAGTTGAATAGCTCTTTTCTGGGATTTGAATGATCACGAATTACTCTCGTTTCCTCCGCGACGCCGGCGTCTTGGTTCTGTCGCTCTTTGCCTTCGTTGTTTCGGGCGCTTGCGAAACGACGGTGGGTGTTATTGTTCCGCTCTCTGGAGGTGCCGCGGACTATGGCCTGGCCATTCGCAACTCGATCGAACTAGCACGCGAGAGGAATCCCGAACTTTTCACCGATATTCGCTTCGAGTATGAGGATGCGACCTACGATCCGCGTGTCGCACTGACAGCGTTTCAGAAGCTGGCGGACTCGAATCATTCGGACATTATCGTTACTTGGGGAGTCTCGGCGTGTAAGGCGCTGGCTCCCGTGGCGGAGGCGAGGAAAGTGCCGCTCATCGGCATTTGCATCGATCCGGAGACTGCTCGAGGTCGTCGGTACGTCATGCGGTTCATGAACACGATTGACGACTACATGCAGGAGACGGTGTCGCACCTGCGCCGATCGGGCATCAAGAAAATAGTGGTGCTCGTTTCCGAACATCCCTATCTCGCGGAGATGCGCGCTGCGCTGGATCGAACGCGAACGGCAGAGTTGTCGATCGACTATCTCGATTCGATTCCGCCGACGGAGCAAGATTTTCGCACCCACATTCGTCGCATCAAGCAGGGCACTTTCGATGGTGTCGGTGTGTTCCTCTTCGTTGGGCAGATCGCGACGTTTTTCAAACAATCGAAACAATTGCAACTCGGCATTCCGACCTTTGGGACGAACTTTTGTGAGAGCGCCAGTGAGACCTCGGCGTCAGAAGGCGCCATGAACGGCTCCCTTTTCGCGGGCAACATCATTACTCCGGAATTCGCGGCGCTACATCAACAGCGGTTCGGTTCCGAGAGTCAGTTGACGTTCGGTGTCCCGGCCTATGCCATGGCAATGACGATTGGACGCCTGTTCAACAGCCAGCCCGCTCAATCTGCGGATGACGTTATGGAGCGGCTCCAGGGGATTGGGGAGCAAGAGGTGCCACTGGTGGGCAAGTTTCGCTACGCGCGGGACGACCACGGCGGAGCGCATATCGAGTTTCCGCTGACGATGAAGCGAATCGATGGCAATCGTTTCGAGCCAGTAGCCAAATGATCGTTAGAGAGAGGTTGGCACCGGTCGGGTATCAGCGAAGCTTTCTCGCGACTGACACGGAGGCGGCATTCCGCGGGGTGACCAACGTTGTGCGCTGGTTGAGTGCGCATCGTCATTGAGGCGGCTGATTGAGTCGCGCAAACGGGGACTCGCGCCGAGATTGCTGCTCCGACGACCGACACATTTTTATTCCGGCAACTTCCTCCCCGCTCCTATCGCCAAGTGGGCACGATCTCCGACACTGGTTTTCGCTCGGAGGAACCTCACTGGCACTTGACGCGCCAGTGACTCTCTCTTCGGTGGCATCTCTCGGGAAATGTCGTGTT
>JADYYL010000002.1 GCA_020853655.1 Deltaproteobacteria bacterium | reverse complement strand
CCGCGAGGACGCGCGCAAACTCCTGGCGCATCGGAGGCGGAAACTCCTTGACCACCACCTCAACCGCGTGCGGAAGTGTCAGGCCTGACTTGAGCGAATTGCCCAGAAGCTCGAGCGCATCGACGAGCTGAGTTTCGACCTTGCGCGATCGTTGAGCTTTCAATCGATTGAGCTGAATCGCGGGGGCAAAAAAGGCGAGCAGTGCCGCGACCGCAGCGAGCCCCACTCCGCCGATCGGAGCACAGGCGAAGAACGCAATCACGCCGAGAAGCACACGCAGCGCAAAGAACGTTGACGGAGAGATGTTAATGTACAGCTCTGCAAGCGAAGAGTCTCCGGACTCAACGGCATGTGCCCGAGCCTCCCCAACGGCTTCCGAATAATTCGAGAGGAATAGGTAAACCGCATAAACGACGGAAAGCCCGACGAGTGTGCTCAGGAGTATTGAAAGGAATGGCGCGTCCATCGCTACCTCGTCTCGTGTTCTGCGTAATCAGTTGGGCGAGAAAATACTCGCGTCAACCGGAAGTCCTCGCTCCTGAAGCTTTCGGAAGAACTTCGGCACATAACCAGTCGCCTGATGCGTGCCGTGGATCTTTCCGTTCTCATCGTAGCCGTCCTGGCGAAACAGGAAGACGTCTTGAAGAATCATGTTCCCTTCATCGGGATCGATCCCGACCACCTCAGAGATTGCCGTGACCTTTCGGGTTCCACAAGCGAATCGAGTCTGCTGGAGGACGATCTGCACGGCGCTTCCGATCTGCTCGCGGATGGCCTTCAACGGTAGGTCGAGTCCTCCCATCAAAACCATCGTTTCCAACCGGCGGATCATATCCGCTGGTGTGTTCGCGTGGGCCGTCGTCATCGAACCATCGTGGCCGGTGTTCATTGCCTGGAGCATGTCGAGCGCTTCGGGTCCCCGGCACTCACCGACAATCACGCGATCCGGCCTCATTCGAAGGGCATTCCGCACCAAATCTCGAATCGCAATCGAACCTTTTCCTTCAAGGTTGGGCGGACGAGTTTCGAAGGAGACAACGTGCTCTTGGGGTAGTTTTAGCTCAGCTGCGTCCTCAACGGTAATGACACGCTGTTCCGACGGGATGAATCCAGAGATGACATTGAGAAGGGTCGTTTTACCTGAGCCGGTTCCGCCCGAAATCACGATGTTCATTCGCTGCTCAACGGCAAGCTTCAGGAACAACGACATCCCTTTGGAGAGCGCGCCGTAACGAATCAAATCGTCGATGCGGAGCGGGTCCTTCCGGAACTTCCGAATCGTGATGCATGGGCCCTGAAGCGCGAGTGGTCGGATCACAGCGTTGACCCGTGATCCGTCTTTTAATCGCGCGTCGACGAGCGGTGAACTCTCATCGATTCGCCGTCCAATCGGAGCGAGGATCCGCTCGATCGCCGCCAATACGGCTTGCTCACTCGAGAAACGATAGTCGGTCAGCGTCAGACGACCCTTACGCTCTGCGTAAATCTGGTCGAATCGGTTGACCATGATTTCAGAGCAGTCCTCGTCAGCAAGAAGCTCCTCGAGCGGTCCAAGCGCCAGAGCTTCATCCAGGATCTGCTTGATCAGCAGCTCCTTCGTCAGCCCAACAGGAATCTCCCAACGGAGGTCCGTAATGATGTTCTCGACGACCATATGGGCGCGGTCGCGGAGATCGGTGTCGGTGAGGGAAAGGATGTCCTTCCGCCGAAGATCGAGACGCTGAATCAGCTGATCGTGAATCGTGCGTTTGAATCGGATCTCGTCCTCGTATTGAGGATTTGCCACCTTCCCAGGGGAAGCCTCTGCCGCCACCGGCTTGGACGGAGCGTCAATTTTCGGCCGAGGAATTGCGGCGGTTCCATCCGCATCGATGACGGTGGTCGTCAGAACAAACGACCCGACGACCAAGCGAGCGTGGGGCTGCACTGCCATCTCGAGATTCGCTGGTAGGCGGACATCTTCGAGAAAGGTGCCGTTTGAACTACCGACGTCGACGACATAGACCGACTTACGCCCGTTCTCGCCTTTGACGAGAAGTCGGGCGTGCTTACCGGAGACCTGCGGATCGATCAGGACAAGATCGTTCCCGTCCAGTCGACCGATCGTGATCTCATCCTTGAGAAAGGTCTGAGGGGACTTCGGAGTCGGAGTCCCCTCCTTCGTCGGCGTAATCGTGACAACAAAGCCCATGCCGCTTACTTCCCTTGCTGCGAACGTTCGCGCTCAAGCAACTCGCGGAGCTGACCCTTCACTCGATCAGACATATTCGGCACAGGGGCGGAGTTCGTGCGCGCCACCATGTTCTCAATCGTCTGCCGCTGAGACTCGGTCAGAATATCCTTGATTCCAGATATTGGCTGTACCTCGCTCTGAGTCGTGTCGGCACCGCGCTTGCTTCCACGAAGCAAGATGTTGATTTGTCCGGTCTGACGGGCGAATGAAAGGCGAAGCGAATCTTGCAAGGGCAGCAAGACGGTAATCGTCGCATATCGCTTGTTCGCAGCGCGCCCTTCCGCTTCTGCGGCAGAGAACGAACCAGTCGCT
>JADYYL010000001.1 GCA_020853655.1 Deltaproteobacteria bacterium | reverse complement strand
TGCGGGCTTCTCACTCCCCTTGCCGGTCTGAACGCGCACTGTCCAGCCCTTCAGGGTTGCGACGTGGTGAGCCTTTTGAGCCGGATCGTTTGGCCTCGAGAAGACCTTGCCGCCATACGTCCGGGTCTTCGATGAGCTCGCGCCTTCTTCCTGTGCGAGATCCCACCACGACGCTCCCGCCGGGATTGTGCCGAACGGGAACTCCGCTTCGAA
The DNA here is from genome assembly GCA_020853655.1 of Deltaproteobacteria bacterium. Lineage (GTDB taxonomy): Bacteria > Bdellovibrionota_C > UBA2361 > SZUA-149 > JADYYL01 > JADYYL01. The sequence continues at coordinate 2,875 of JADYYL010000001.1, read as the reverse complement.
CGCACCGACAGCCGGAGCCACTGGCATCTCTCCGTGGCGCTCCAGCAGATTGATGGTGGCTCTGATAGGAGCGCTCTGGAGGACGAACGTTGAGATCTCGCGAGCCCGTTCACTTCGAAGCGCATGAAGCAGCCGCATCATCGCGCGCCGACCTCGCTTACCTCGTCGTTTCGCCGCTTGCCGCATGGCGTGCTGACGCGACCACTTCAGCTCGAAGGAGTCGTCCAACACCGCCTTCTCTCGAATCAGATCGAGGAAGCTTCGAACGATCGCTTCGACCTGACTTGGATGTGGGGTGAACGCCGATCCGCCGTCCTCAGGGATTGACTCGCCCATGATTCCGGAAGGAGTGCTCGAGGAGAGGCGTTGGATGCCCGCCCATTCCTCGATCGCTGCTGGGTCTGCTGACTGCTCTGCGAAGTTCACGTAAAAGCGGAACTCCGCCTGAGCGATCACGCGAAGGGGCGACCGCACGAATGGAAGTGCGGATGCCCGGCAGACGAAGACCTTCACCTTGGCGATCTGCCCACCGCCCGGCAAAGTCGCACTCTCCTCGCTATTGGAGCGAACGGTGGAATCCTCCACGTAGACCTCAAGGTTGTCGCTCACCCAACCGGGGTTGGGAAAGAAACACTTGAGGGAAAGCAGCTGAATTCGCGCAGGCACATTGAGTGCCAAGCAAATCCACTGCATCGCAACCTCGAGCGCCACTCGCACGAGGCGCTGACCGGCGATACTCCTCCGGTTGTTCGTATCGGCCGCGTTGGGGACGAATCCCCTCAACGGCTTCGACGTGGGGACGAGGCTCCTTTCCGCGCGTCCGACGATCTTCCCTGGTACCATGCTCCCCCTTCCTATCGACTCGTTTCGAGGATGGACTCCACGAATTGTCGACCGCCCGATCAGAGCGCTGAGGAGCTGGCCGGAAGCTCCTCAGCGCTCCGATCGGGATGAAGGGGGAACGAAACCTTTGAAAATATTCTCCGCCGCTTTCTCTCTCGGGGCCACGGGGCCGAGAGAAAGAAAGACGACTCGTTATACACGGGGAAATTTGGAAGGAGCGGGGGGAATCGACGGAAGAAGATAGCCCGGGCCGCGGTTCGTTACAAGAAATCCAGATGGTTGGGTGGGCCAGATGAAGTACCGCCAAAAATCTGCTGTAATGTCGCGACACTTTCCGAGGAACCACGTGCAACAGTCGAGAGATATATCCAACGCCGAGACCGCCTGGCTCGTCAGGCTCAGGTGGCTCGCGGTCGCGGGACAAAGCGTGCTCGCCCTTGGCGGAGCCCAACTGGTGACGGGCCTCCCCGTCGCATGGCTCTTTTTTGTCGTCGCCTTGATCGCCGCGTCGAACCTCCTCCTCTCCCGTGTCGCCCCATCCCGAGTCGCGGTGGGGACGGTCATCGTCGGAGACGTGGTCGCCCTGACCGCGCTTCTGTATCTCTCCGGTGGCGCAAACAACCCCTTCGGCTTCTTCTATGTCGTTCACGTCGCGCTCGCCGCGATCCTGCTCGGTGAGCGGTGGACGTGGTCCATCGCGGCGCTTTCGGCTTTGTGTTACGGCGCGCTCTTCTTCGTTTACGTGGAACTCCCAGAGCTGAGTTCTCACGGCATGCACCACACCTCTTCGTTCTCCTTGCACCTGCAGGGAATGTGGTTTGCGTTCTCCCTCGTCGCGGCGACGCTCGCGTTCTTCTTCACTCGATTCATCCGCGCGATAAACGCTCAAGCCGAGCAGCTCCGCGAGGCCCAGGAGAGAGCCCTCCGCAGCGAACGACTCGCCGCTGTCACAGCACTTGGAGCAAATGCTGCGCACGAATTGAACACGCCGCTGGGAACCATTCGTCTTGCCGCAGAGGAGATGGTGCGAGCGCTCGATGGGCAACCGGGAAGCCTTGCGGAGGACGCGCGGCTCATCCTCTCCGAGGTTCGCCGGTGCTCCGGAGTTCTTGCGCAACTCCGAAGAGATGGCGGCGAGATCGAAGGCGAAGCGCCGCGAACAATTCGCTTCGCCGATCTGTGCACGGAACTGATGGAGCGCATGCCACTCGACCGCCGAACCGACGTGACAGTCGATGCTCAGTCCCGCGACGTGCTGCTCTCTGCTCCAATTCGACCTCTGATGGAATCACTCTCCGCGCTCGTAAAGAACGCGCTCGAAGCTTCGCCGGATGCTCCCGTCGTTCTCTCTGCGACTCGCTCGGCAACACACTCGATCGTCACGGTGACAGACCGCGGCGTGGGCATTCCTGTTGAGATCCTGCGCCGCGTCGGCGAACCGTTCTTCACGACGAAGGCGGTTGGTTCCGGCCTTGGCCTCGGTGTCTTCCTTGCTCAGTCGTTTGTCGAAAAGATCGGTGGTCGGCTCGACCTGTCCTCCCAGCCCGGGATAGGTACCCGCGTGATCCTCAAATTTCCGTCGGAGGCGCAGTGACCAACACGCGCGTCCTCCTCATCGACGATGACGAGCCATTTCGACAACGCCTCGCACGGGCTTTCGTCGATCGGGGATACGTTGTCGAGACGGCAGGTTCAGGAGAGGAACTTCGTAAAAAGGTTCCAGCCTTTCTTCCGACTCACACCGTGATCGACTTACGCCTCGCGTCTGAATCCGGATTGGATTTCGTCGAGGCGCTCTCCTCGCAATCCAAGGTCGTCATGCTCACCGGCTATGGAAGCGTCCCGACGGCCCTAGAAGCCGTTCGACGCGGCGCAACAAACTACCTCGCCAAGCCGGTGTCGTTTCCCGACCTGGAAGCTGCGCTCTTTGGACCCGCGCTCGCACCGACGAGTTCGATGGATCATGCACACGTTCCATCACTCGATGACGTTGAGTGGGAGCACATCCAACGCGTTCTGCGTGATTGTGAGG